>NZ_LNHZ01000014.1:0-32721 GCF_001463265.1 Citrobacter sp. 50677481 | reverse complement strand
CAGTTGCGACGCGCTTCAGCGCTCTGTCGCGAGGTGGCGTATATTACGCTTTCCTCTTTCAGAGTCAACCCTGAATTTCAGGATTTTTCTCTTCAACCGGACCGGCTGTTTGTGTGAAGTGATTCACATCCGCCGTGTCGATGGAGGCGCATTATAGGGAGTTCCCGAGCATCCGCAATAGAAAAATTGCAGAAAAATGTCTGACTGCTGCATTCCCCAGCAAAACCCCGCCTTATACCCTTTTACACACAGAGTTATCCACAAAGATGGCGATCTTTGCGTAGATCGTTCCTGCAATAAAGGATCTTCAACAATGGGAAAAGCGATGTCGAAATCGAAAAAGAAAAATTCGCGAGCGTTGCGCAAACGTTTTCGTTACAATGCCCCCGCAAAACAAGGATGCCCCATAAGGGGCGTTAGCTAAGTTTTTCGAGAAAGATTCAGCTAACGCTCTCTGTAATAGTCAAATCCAGGGGATTTACCATGCAACAACGTCGTCCAGTCCGCCGCGCTCTGCTCAGTGTTTCTGACAAGGCCGGTATCATCGAATTCGCCCAGGCACTTTCCGCACGTGGTGTGGAGCTGCTGTCGACAGGGGGCACTGCCCGTCTGTTAGCAGATAAAGGTCTGCCGGTGACCGAAGTTTCCGATTACACCGGTTTCCCGGAAATGATGGATGGACGCGTGAAGACCCTGCATCCGAAAGTCCACGGCGGCATTCTTGGCCGTCGCGGTCAGGATGATGGCATTATGGAACAACACGGTATCGCGCCTATTGATATGGTTGTGGTGAACCTGTATCCGTTCGCCCAGACCGTAGCCCGTGAAGGCTGCTCGCTGGAAGACGCGGTTGAAAACATTGATATTGGTGGTCCGACCATGGTGCGCTCCGCCGCCAAGAATCATAAAGATGTCGCCATTGTGGTAAAGAGCAGCGACTACAACGCCATCATTAACGAAATGGATGCCAACGAAGGGTCACTGACCCTGAAGACGCGTTTCGACCTCGCCATCAAAGCCTTCGAACACACCGCCGCGTACGACAGTATGATTGCCAACTACTTTGGCAGTATGGTTCCGGCCTACCACGGCGAGAGTAAAGACGCCGCCGGTCGTTTCCCGCGTACCCTGAACCTGAACTTTATTAAAAAACAGGATATGCGTTACGGTGAGAACAGCCACCAGCAGGCCGCCTTCTATATAGAAGAAGAGATAAAAGAAGCGTCGGTCGCCACCGCTCAGCAGGTTCAGGGCAAAGCGCTTTCTTATAACAATATTGCCGACACCGACGCTGCGCTGGAATGTGTGAAAGAATTCAGCGAGCCGGCCTGCGTTATCGTTAAGCACGCCAACCCATGCGGCGTTGCCGTAAGCACCTCTATTCTGGACGCTTACGATCGCGCCTATAAAACCGATCCGACCTCCGCGTTCGGCGGCATTATCGCCTTCAACCGCGAGCTGGATGCTGAAACTGCTCAGGCCATCATCTCCCGCCAGTTTGTTGAAGTGATCATCGCGCCATCGGCCTCTGCAGAAGCGCTGAAAATCACTTCTGCCAAACAGAACGTGCGCGTGCTGGTTTGCGGCCAGTGGGCAGAACGCGTGCCGGGTCTGGACTTCAAACGCGTAAACGGCGGTCTGCTGGTTCAGGATCGCGATCTGGGCATGGTGACGGAAGCCGACCTGCGCGTGGTGACCAGACGTCAGCCGAGTGAGCAGGAACTACGTGACGCGCTGTTCTGCTGGAAAGTGGCGAAGTTCGTGAAGTCTAACGCCATTGTTTATGCGAAAGAGAATATGACTATCGGCATTGGCGCAGGCCAGATGAGCCGCGTTTATTCCGCGAAAATCGCCGGGATTAAAGCAGGCGATGAAGGTCTGGAAGTCAAAGGTTCTGCAATGGCTTCTGACGCCTTCTTCCCGTTCCGCGATGGTATTGACGCCGCTGCCGCCGTGGGTGTGAGCTGCGTGATCCAGCCTGGCGGTTCTATCCGCGATGATGAAGTGATTGCCGCCGCCGACGAGCACGGTATCGCGATGATCTTCACCGACATGCGCCACTTCCGCCATTAATGGAGCAACAGATGAAAGTATTAGTGATTGGCAACGGCGGGCGCGAGCACGCGCTGGCGTGGAAAGCCGCTCAGTCGCCAAAAGTCGAAACCGTCTATGTTGCGCCGGGTAACGCCGGTACCGCGCTGGAACCCACGCTGCAGAATGTGGCAATCAGCGCTACCGATATTCCGGCGCTGCTGAATTTCGCCCAAAGCGAGAAGATCGATCTCACCATCGTCGGGCCGGAAGCGCCGTTAGTGATGGGGGTGGTGGATACCTTCCGCGCCGCGGGTCTGAAAATCTTCGGGCCAACCGAAGGCGCCGCGCAGCTCGAAGGCTCCAAAGCCTTCACCAAAGATTTTCTCGCTCGTCATCACATCCCGACGGCGGAATACCAGAACTTCACCGACGTGGAGCCTGCTCTGGCTTACTTACGTGAAAAAGGCGCGCCAATTGTCATCAAGGCCGACGGTCTGGCCGCCGGGAAAGGCGTGATTGTTGCGATGACGCTCGAAGAGGCGGAAGCCGCGGTTCAGGATATGCTGGCAGGCAACGCTTTTGGCGACGCGGGTCACCGCATAGTAATCGAGGAATTTCTCGACGGGGAAGAAGCCAGCTTTATCGTGATGGTGGACGGCGAGCATGTACTGCCGATGGCAACCAGTCAGGATCATAAGCGCGTGGGCGATGGCGATACCGGCCTGAACACTGGCGGAATGGGTGCCTACTCGCCCGCGCCAGTGGTTACCGACGACGTTCATCAGCGCACCATGGAACGCATTATCTGGCCAACCGTAAAAGGGATGGCGGCGGAAGGCAATACGTATACCGGTTTCTTGTATGCGGGGCTGATGATCGACAAGCAGGGTAACCCGAAGGTCATTGAATTCAACTGCCGCTTTGGCGATCCGGAAACCCAGCCTATCATGCTGCGCATGAAGTCCGATCTGGTTGAACTGTGTCTGGCGGCCTGCGAAGGCAAACTGGACGCACAAAAATCCGAATGGGATAAGCGCGCTTCACTGGGCGTGGTGATGGCCGCGGGCGGATACCCGGGTGACTACCGCAACGGCGATGTGATCCACGGCCTGCCGCTGGAAGACGTGGCGGACGGTAAAGTCTTCCACGCCGGTACAAAACTGGCTGATGACGAGCAGGTCGTCACCAGTGGTGGTCGCGTTCTGTGCGTCACCGCGCTCGGTGACACCGTTGCCGAAGCCCAGAAACGGGCGTATGCCTTAATGACCGACATCCGCTGGGACGACTGCTTCTGCCGTCACGACATCGGCTGGCGCGCCATTGAACGCGAGCAAAACTAACGCGACAGTTTTGCAAGCAGCGTTTTACGCGTAATCCCTAACTGACGGGCGGCTTCCGTTTTGTTGCCGCCCGTTTTTTCAAGCGCCGCCAGAATCACCTCTTTTTCAACCTCCACCAGCGGCTGAATGGTTTGCTCCTGCACAAGCGGGATCGGCTGTCCCGCAATCGTCAGCGGCAATTCACGTTCTGAAATGTACTCTCCCGTCAGCAACACCACGGCACGCTCAATGGCGTTTTCCAGTTCGCGGATATTCCCCGGCCAGGCGTAATGAATCAGCAGATCCATCGCCTGTGGCGTAAAGCCTTTCACCGCTTTGCGGTTACGTGCCGCAAAACGCTGAAGAAAATGTTCGGCTAACAGCGGAATGTCTTCCCGACGCTGACGCAGGGACGGCATTTCGATGGTTACCACGTTCAGCCGGTAGTAGAGATCCTGACGAAAGCGCCCGGCGCTGACTTCCTGCGCCAGATCCCGATGGGTGGCGGCGATCAGACGTACGTCAACCGTGAGCGTCTGGTTGCTGCCTACCCGCTGCACTTCACGCTCCTGGATTGCCCGCAGCAGACGCACCTGCATCATGGGCGAGATATCGCCGATCTCATCCAGAAACAGTGTACCGCCGTCGGCTTCGACAAAGCGGCCCTCGCGACGCTTGTCGGCGCCGGTAAACGCCCCCTTTTCATGCCCGAACAGTTCGGATTCCAGCAGGGACTCATTGAGCGCCGCACAGTTCAGCGTGACCAGCGGCTTGTCGCTGCGCGCGCTGCTGGCATGGAGCGCGCGCGCGACCAGCTCTTTGCCGGTACCGGAGTCACCATGAATCAGCACCGTCGCGTCGGATGGGGCAACCATTGCGATTTCGCTCAACAGCTGCTGCATCGCCGGGCTTTTTCCCACCATACCGAACTGGCTGGCGGAAACGGACGGCAGATCGCCTGGCACCTCCTGCGCATGGGCCAGCGATTTCTCCAGCGTCTCCTGTAGGCGGTCAAAATCCAGCGGTTTGATCAGGTAATCCAGCGCCCCAGTTTTTAACGCTTCCACCGCCGTCTCGACGCTGGAAAACGCCGTCATGATCAGTACCGGAATTGCCGGGTTAAGCGCTTTAATCTCTTTGAGCGTCTCAATACCATCCAGTTCCGCCATGCGCACATCGCACAATACCAGGTCAAAGACATGCTCGCGTATCTTCTCCAGCGCCGCCCGCCCGCTGTATGCCAGCGCGACGTTATAGCCCCAGCCGCGAAGCAGCGCCTGTAATATCGTGCAGTGGCTGACATCATCATCTACCACCAGAATGTCGATCGTTTCGCCCGTCATCCTTGTACTTCCTTCTGTTTTGCTTTTACCGGCAGCCAGAGGGTAAAGATAGCGCCTTTGCCCGCCGGGCTTTCTGCCTTGATCGTCCCACCATGCTGTTCAATGATGTTTTGCACTACCGCCAGGCCCAGCCCGGTGCCTTCGGCTTTTGTGGTGTAGTAAGGGGTAAAAATCGTCTCCAGCTGTTCCGGCGCAATCCCCTTCCCGCTGTCTGCAACGACAATCTTAACGCGATCGGCACCGCTCATGCTTATATCGACGTTAATCGTACCTTGCCTGTCGATGGCGTGTATCGCGTTCAGGTAAAGGTTTAACAACACCTGCGTCAACCTGTCCGGATCGGCCTGGATAAGCGGCAGGGCCGCATTGGGCGTAAACCGCAATTCAATAGCCCGACTCTGCGCGTCCTGGCTCACCAACTGAAGCGAATGGGTAATGACCGTATTGAGATCTACCGGCTGGAGCGTCAAATGAGCGGGCTTCACCAGCTCAAGTAGCTCGCTGACGACCCGGTTTAACCGGTCGGCCTCTTTCGCCATCACCTGCGCCAGCGCGTGCGCTTCACCGCCCGCCGGGGCGCGCTCGGCGAAATACCGCGCCAGCCCTTTAATGGATGACAGCGGATTGCGGATTTCATGCGCCACCCCCGCCGCCAGATGCCCAAGCGCCAGCAGTTTTTCCTGCCGGTTCATTTCGTCCTGAAGCAGTTGTCGCGAACGGAGATACCGCCGGTACCAGAAAAAGGCCATCAACGTCGCCAACAGCACTGTCGTTAAGGCGAAAAGTATGATCAGCATATTGCGCCACTCACGCGCCTGGGTGGTGGCTAACTCACTGGCGTCAAAGGCGATGAAAATCGTCTGCGGCGTGGAAGAGATTCCGGCATTGCGCCCCTCGCAACGCGGCATGGCGCCCATGCCGTGTCGACCCGGCGAATGTAGTGGCTGGAACTGGCGGTAAATCTCCAGTGCGGGAACGGTTTCCCCCTGTTCATCCACGGCGTCAACAGAACGCCAGCGCGCGTCCTCACCAGGTTGCAAACGCTGTATCTCATCTGCCGCGTAAAGGGTTCCGCCCACCCGCGCAGGATCGCTGTGCATCAGGATATTTCCCTGCGCGTCCGTGACCGCAAACCAAAGCACGCCAGGCTGCCCTGCCATCTCTTCCAACAGGGTCTGCTGCTGGGCGTGATGCATGCGCATCCCCATCCCGACGCGCGTGCCCGACTCCAGCGCGCGAATCAGCACGCCGCCTTTTTCCAGTAGCGTCTGACGTGCAGAGTCACTTTCCCGGCCATAATCACGGATCACCGCGGCGGCGAATAGCCCGACCAGAATCAGAATGGCGACGGGCAGCATGCCGCTGAGCCATTTCGTAACCGTATCCTTGTGGTGTCGCATAATCCCCTTCGCTTTCACCCGTTATTAATCTCTCCCGATTCAGCAGAAATCATGCCACTTTTTACCGCGCATATCCCTGTTCAGGCACTCAACCCCGGCCCGAAACGAGTAAAAATGACGCGCGGGGTTATTCCGGCGGGTCATTTTTACTCGCTTTTTCGTGAGCGCGCTGACTCAGGCCGCCATTTCCGGGGCTCAGTCCGCTGGCACGGAAGATGCAATAAGGTGAGTGAGATGACCAACAGGAGGATAAATGATGAAACGGAATAACAAAGCAGGCCTGGCGATGATTGCGCTTTCGCTGATGGTTTTGGGCGCCAGCCCGGCGCTGGCACGGCATCACTGGGGTTATGGCGACGGAATGTGGCAGCAAAACGCCGCTCCGCTCACTGCGGAACAGCAAGCCGCCGCACAAAAAATCCATAATACGTACTACAACCAGGCCAACACACTGCGCCAGCAGCTTATGTCTAAACGTTATGAGTACAACGCGCTGCTCTCCACCAATCCCCCGGACAGCGCAAAGATCAACGCCGTCGCGAAAGAGATGACGTCGTTACGCCAGTCGCTGGACGATCTGCGGGTGAAACGCGATGTGGAGATGGCGGAAGCAGGCGTACCGCAGGGCGCGGGTATGGGCTACGGCGGCTGCGGAGGACGTGGCGGTCATATGGGGATGGGGCACTGGTAAAGCGTACAAGGCCGGATGGCGGCATTGACTTATCCGGCTCTGAAAGCGCACGCCGACTGGCGTCAGAACGTCTTCTCGGTCGGCTGCCAGCGACAGAAGTCAGAGTTTGCCACCAGCAACAGCTGTGAACCTTCGGGCGCTTCCAGCCACGCCACGCTTACGTCCATTGACGAGTGGCGCTGGCGGCGCTCGATATGATTCATTGCCCATGGCTCCAGATCGGGTTTCAGTGTTTCACCTTCACAGGTGGTCACCGTACGCTCAGCGGCATGCCAGCGTCCCTGTCGCAACACCACGCGCCCCAGGCGTAGTGCGTCGCTGGTCTGGCGAATCTGCCCCGCGCGATAGCGGTATAAGGCGATTTGATCGTTAGAAAGCTGCTGCTTATGTCCGTCGACTTCACGTTGCATAAAGCTCAGCTCACCGCGATCGTCAAACCGCACGCGGATATGCTCCGGCGGTTTGCTGTAAATATTGAGTTCAATCAGAGAGAGGGTTTCTCCCTGCCAGCGGTACTCGCTGGTGGTAGTACTGCCGTTACGCCACGGGCTAAACACCGAAAGCAGATGCACGCCGTCCGCTTCATCTTTACGCCAGATACGCACGGCGCCCTGATCGTCAGCGAATCCGCTGGCGGTAAAGGGCAGTGGAGAAGCGTTATGACTGCAGGCCGTCAGCAACAGCACGCCCGCCAGCGCCAGCGTACGACGCCAGACAGACAAAAGGGGCGACACCGCCCCTTCGTTAAAACTGTTCACAGCCACGCGGTCTTACTTAACAGCGTCTTTCAGTGCCTTACCAGAAACAAATGCCGGTACGTTAGCAGCGGCGATTTTGATTTCTTTACCGGTCTGCGGGTTGCGGCCAGTGCGCTCAGCACGGTGGTTCACTTTGAAGGTACCGAAACCAACCAGTTGTACAGCATCGCCTTCTTTCAGAGACTCAGTAATGGCAGCCAGAGTAGATTCCAGAGCAGCTTTAGCCTGGGTTTTGGACAGTTCTGCTTTGTCTGCAATTACATCAATCAGTTGAGTCTTGTTCATAAGTTATCCTTACAATGTGTTTATCGCTTGCTAAGCATCGAGTGCGACGGAAATGCCAGAAAAGCACTCTCCTGCATACACGCACCGATAGCCACTTTTTTTCGCCCTCCAAATGTAGACCAGACGGGGGGCGGAAGGGAAGCCTTCAGGCACGACAATTCAGACGTTAAATCACGTTTTCGTGTCTTATTGCTGAAAATTTATACCGATATTGCTCTCGCCAGCCTCACGCAGGTCTGCTCTGAGCCCTTTTATCAGTTCAATGTCGCGTTCTTCGCAGTCGGCTAAAAGTCGGAATATTTCCCACTGAATATCCCATTCCTGCTCAACCGCAGGGTTCTCTTTCAGCTCCTCATCGGTCATTTCACGACCCGCCTGAGTCATTTCCAGCATCGCTACCGTGGTAATGGATGTCTTACTGACTTCAATGGCATGCTCAAGCGTTTCTCCGCTCAAACGAGAATGTACCAGTTCGCTCAACGCCACACAGGCGTCTATCGCCGGATAAACGCCATACAGGTCATAGTCGTCCGCGACCGGAATCGCCTCTTCGAATTTCTCCAGTTGGCTGTCGAAATTCACTTTCGCGTCTTTCACCGTCAGCGTTTCCCAGATGAGGTCGAGGATACGGCGATACACCTGACCGTCGCCAAAGTCCGTCTGTTTGCAGAACATGGCGTAGTTCGGATACATGCGCTCGCACAGGCAGGCCATAAACGTAACGTGCTGCCAGCTTTCCAGGCGTTCCAGACGCAGATGAATCGGGTTTTGTAACATGATGAATTCTCAAAACGGAAATTAGCCGCAGTGTACATTAATCAGGGCTGAATTTCCTGCCATCGCGTGAAGGCCGGACGCCCTGACGCAACGGCATCCGCCCAGCGAGTCGGCTCCGGTAGACGATAACCTTTCATGCAGCGTTGCACCCACGCCAGCGCGCTGTCCAGCCCGACGCGATGCCCTGTCGCGATAAACAGCGGATTACACCGCGCCTTGCTGCGCCACACCCAGGCCAGTTGCTCGCCTTTGTCCATCAGCGGCGCCAGTGCGCCAGGCTCCGCGGAGAGCGGTTCAAACTTGCCGCACAGGCGTTTTTTCGCCACGCCAATAGTGGGTACGTCCACCAGCAGCCCAAAATGGCTGGCGACGCCGAGACGGCGCGGGTGTGAAACACCGTGACCGTCGACAAACAGCAGGTCGGGTTTTTGCGACAGTTGTTCCCACGCCGCGAGCAGCGCGGGGTATTCACGAAACGAGAGGAAGCCGGGGATATAAGGCATGATGGTGGCGATACGCGCCACCTTGTATTCGACCAGCTCAAGAGAAGGGTATTTCAGCAAAACCATTGCTGCTCGCGTCACCTCTCCCCCCTGCTCAAACCCGACGTCTGCCCCGGCGATCAGATCCGGCGGATCGTTATCGAGCCGATCCTCGCGGATCACGGATGAAGCAAGGTCAAGTTGTTGAGCGCGTAGCGACGCGAGATCCATGGTTTCTCCTTAGCGGTGGTATTGCGCGGACAGTCGGTGTACGGCCTCCACAAATGCGCCAGCGTGTTCCGGCGGCACATCCTGATGGATGCCGTGGCCGAGGTTAAAGACGTGGCCTTCGCCCTGGCCGAAACCAAAAAGTATAGACGCCACTTCTTCTTCGATGCGGGCAGGCGGCGCATAAAGCATCGACGGGTCCATGTTGCCTTGCAGGGCGACCTTATGCCCGACGCGGCGACGCGCGTCGGCAATATCGGTGGTCCAGTCCAGTCCCAGCGCGTCACAGCCGGTTTCCGCCATTGCTTCCAGCCACTGTCCGCCGCCTTTGGTGAATAGTGTGACCGGCACGCGGCGACCGTCATTTTCGCGTAGCAGGCCATCGACAATTTTGTGCATGTAGTACAGTGAGAACTGCTGATAGTCGCGTCCGGTCAGCACGCCGCCCCAGGTATCGAAAATCATCACCGACTGGGCGCCCGCTTTGATTTGCGCGTTGAGATACAGCGTGACGCTTTTCGCCAGCTTATCGAGCAGCGCGTGCAGGGTATGCGGGTCGGCGTACATCATCTTCTTGATCACGGTGAAAGCCTTGCTGCTGCCGCCTTCCACCATGTAGGTCGCCAGCGTCCACGGGCTACCGGAGAAGCCGATGAGCGGGACCTCGCCTTTCAGTTCACGGCGAATCGTACGCACGGCGTTCATCACGTAGCCCAGCTCGTCTTCCGGATCGGGAATGGGGAGTTTGTCGACGTCAGCCTTACAGGCGACCGGCGAAGTAAAACGTGGGCCTTCTCCGGCTTCAAAGTAAAGGCCCAGCCCCATCGCATCCGGAATGGTCAGAATGTCCGAAAAGAGGATCGCCGCATCCAGCGGATAGCGGCGCAGCGGCTGGAGCGTGACTTCGCAGGCCAGCTCGGCGTTTTTGCACAGGGACATAAAATCGCCTGCCTGGGCGCGGGTCGCTTTATACTCCGGTAAATAACGGCCAGCCTGGCGCATCATCCATACCGGGGTGACATCAACGGGCTGGCGCAGCAGCGCACGCAGATAACGATCGTTTTTCAGTTCGGTCATTTTGCAGTTCCTTATTGCGTCAGTCCGTCAGTTTACCATGTCATTCATATTCAGCCCGACATATTGCCACCGTATCTTCGATCAGACGCCGCGCGACGGTGCCTGGCGGCGGCAAAAGCGGTAAATCGTCGTAGCGATACCAGTCCGCTTCCAGCAACTCTTTTGGATCGATGACAATCTCGCCGCTGTCGTATTCCGCCATAAACGCGGTCATCAACGACATCGGGAACGGCCACGGCTGCGAGGTCACGTAGCGCAGATTTTTCACGGTAATCCCGCTCTCTTCCATCACTTCGCGCGCGACAGCCTGTTCCAGCGTTTCGCCCACCTCCACGAACCCGGCGAGCACGGTATGAATGCCATTGCGATGGCGGGTATGTTGGGCGAGCAGAAGGGTGTCATCACGACGAATGGCGACAATAATACAGGGGGCGATTTGTGGATAGTAGCGTTCACGGCAGTGGCGACACAGCATTGCCCATTCGGTTTTACTCGGGTGCATAGGGTGACCGCAGTAGCCGCAGAATTTGTGCGAGCGGAAGAACTCCGCCAGTTGCACGCCCCGCCCCGCCAGTTGAAACAAGCCGACATCCTGATCGATAACCTGGCGGACTGACCCCATATCGTGACGACGCTGCTGCTGTATCAACCAGACAGGCTCACCTTCCCATTCGCCAATGTGTAATGCGCGCTGTCCCACAAGATCGAAATTTGCCGCGTCGCCGTGTGGCAATTCCCCATGGGGCAACCATAATTTTTGTTCATGACTGACGATCCACCAGCCGTGATCCCATTTTTCAATAATACGATCCATAGCTCTTGCACTACCTTTGCGTCACTGGCATGTTGATAACATTATTTTTACATTTCTGGGTAAGCAGTTTTAACTCTACACTTGCGGAGTCAATCATGTTAAACCAGCTGGAAAACCTGACGGAACGCGTCGGTGGAAGTAATAAACTGGTTGATCGCTGGCTACATGTACGTAAGCATCTGCTCGTGGCTTACTACAATCTGGTTGGCATTAAGCCTGGCAAAGAATCGTACATGCGGTTGAATGAAAAAGCGCTGGATGATTTTTGTCAGAGCCTGGTCGATTACCTTTCCGCCGGACACTTCAGTATTTATGAACGTATTCTGCATAAATTGGAAGGGAACGGTCAGCTTTTAAACGCGACCAAAATCTGGCCACAGCTGGAAGCCAATACCCAGCAGATCATGAACTACTATGATTCCACTCTCGAGACCGCCATCGATCATGACAATTGCTATGAATTTCAACAGGCGCTGTCGGATATCGGCGAAGCGCTGGAAGCACGCTTTGTTCTCGAAGATAAGCTGATTATGCTGGTATTTGACGCCATGCATGACCACGCCAGAATTAAACGACCTGCTTGAGTTCTGCGCAATTAACGAGTAGGTTAAAAACGTCCCCCTCTCCGGAGGGGATGTCATCTTGTCGGAGTGCCTGATTTCCACAACGTATCCGCGATGCCAGAAGGTAACGCAAAGAATGAAGTGGAAAAGGCTGAGACCGTTAATTCGGGATCCGCGGAACCTGATCAGGTTAAGACCTGCGAAGGGAACAAGAGTAATTCTGCATCATGCACCTGCCCGCAAGGGCGGCGCACATCCATTACTCCATCCGTCGTCTGACAAGCCACGTCCTTAATTTTTTTATGGAATGAGCTATGTCTACCACTCAGTTAACCCGTCGCGAACAGCGCGCCCAGGCCCAGCATTTTATTGATACGCTGGAAGGCACCGCTTTCCCCAATTCGAAGCGGATCTACATTACCGGTTCACAGCCGGATATCCGCGTCCCGATGCGGGAGATCCAGCTTAGCCCGACGCTTATCGGCGGCAGCAAAGAGGCTCCTCAGTTCGAAGCTAATGAAGCCGTACCGGTGTACGATACCTCCGGCCCCTATGGCGACCCGGAAATTGCCATCAACGTGCAGCAGGGTCTGACGAAACTGCGCCAACCGTGGATTGACGCGCGTGACGACAGTGAAGCGCTCAGCGATCGCAGCTCTGCCTATACCAAAGCTCGCCTGGCCGACGACGGACTGGATGCGCTGCGCTTTACCGGCCTGCTGACGCCAAAACGCGCCAAAGCGGGTCGCCGTGTCACACAGCTACATTACGCCCGCCAGGGGATCGTCACGCCAGAGATGGAATTTATCGCCATTCGTGAAAACATGGGTCGCGAGCGCATCCGCAGCGAAGTCCTGCGCCATCAGCATCCGGGCGAGGGCTTTGGCGCACGCCTGCCGGAGAACATCACGCCGGAGTTTGTGCGTGACGAAGTGGCTGCGGGCCGCGCGATTATTCCCGCCAACATCAACCACCCGGAATCCGAGCCAATGATCATTGGCCGCAATTTCCTGGTGAAGGTCAACGCTAACATCGGCAACTCGGCGGTCACTTCCTCCATCGAAGAAGAGGTGGAAAAGCTGGTATGGTCAACCCGCTGGGGCGCAGACACGGTCATGGACCTTTCCACCGGCCGCTATATTCACGAAACCCGCGAGTGGATCCTGCGTAACAGCCCGGTGCCGATCGGCACTGTCCCGATCTATCAGGCGCTGGAGAAAGTTAATGGGATCGCTGAAGATCTCACCTGGGAAGCCTTTCGCGACACATTGCTGGAACAGGCGGAACAGGGCGTGGACTACTTCACTATTCACGCCGGCGTGTTGCTGCGTTACGTGCCAATGACGGCGAAACGCCTGACCGGCATCGTCTCGCGCGGTGGGTCGATCATGGCGAAGTGGTGTTTGTCCCATCATCAGGAAAACTTCCTCTATACGCATTTCCGCGAGATCTGCGAAATCTGCGCCGCTTACGACGTTTCGCTCTCGCTGGGAGACGGCCTGCGCCCCGGTTCCATTCAGGATGCCAACGACGAAGCGCAATTCGCTGAACTGCACACCCTGGGCGAGCTGACAAAAATCGCCTGGAAATACGACGTACAGGTGATGATCGAGGGGCCTGGACATGTGCCGATGCAGATGATCCGCCGCAACATGACCGAGGAGCTGGAACACTGCCACGAAGCGCCGTTCTACACCCTGGGGCCGTTAACTACGGATATTGCACCGGGATATGACCACTTTACCTCCGGCATTGGCGCGGCGATGATCGGCTGGTTTGGCTGCGCCATGCTCTGCTATGTGACGCCGAAAGAACACCTCGGTTTGCCAAACAAAGAGGACGTGAAACAGGGGCTGATCACCTACAAAATTGCCGCCCACGCCGCGGATCTGGCGAAAGGCCACCCGGGCGCGCAGATCCGCGACAACGCGATGTCGAAAGCGCGCTTTGAATTCCGCTGGGAAGACCAGTTCAACCTGGCGCTGGACCCGTTTACCGCTCGCGCCTATCACGACGAAACCCTGCCGCAGGAATCAGGAAAAGTAGCCCACTTCTGCTCCATGTGCGGGCCCAAATTCTGCTCGATGAAAATCAGCCAGGAAGTGCGTGACTACGCCGCCGCGCAGACCATTGAAGTGGGGATGGCGGATATGTCGGAAAATTTCCGCGCCAGGGGCGGCGAAATTTATCTGCGTAAGGAGGAAGCGTGATGTATCAGCCCGATTTTCCTTCCGTCCCTTTTCGTCTGGGGCTGTATCCGGTTGTCGACAGCGTCGCGTGGATCGAACGCCTGCTGGAGGCGGGCGTACGTACCCTCCAGCTACGCATCAAGGATAAACGCGATGAAGAGGTAGAAGCTGACGTGGCCGCCGCCATTGCGCTCGGGCGTCGCTACGATGCCCGCCTGTTTATCAACGACTACTGGCGGCTGGCGATCAAGCACAATGCCTACGGCGTACATCTGGGCCAGGAAGATCTGGAAACCACCGATTTGCATGCCATCCGCGAAGCCGGCTTGCGACTTGGCGTTTCCACTCATGACGATATGGAGATCGACGTGGCGCTCGCCGCTCGCCCCTCCTATATCGCCCTCGGCCACGTTTTCCCGACGCAAACCAAACAGATGCCTTCGGCGCCGCAGGGGTTGACGCAGTTGACGGCGCACATTAAGCGCCTTGCCGATTATCCCACCGTCGCCATCGGCGGGATCAGCCTTGAACGCGCCCCTGCCGTGCTGGAAACCGGTGTCGGTAGCATTGCGGTGGTCAGTGCGATCACTCAGGCCGAAGACTGGCGCGTCGCTACCGCGCAGTTACTCGAATTAGCAGGAGTGGGTGATGAACGATCGTGATTTTATGCGCTACAGCCGTCAAATTCTGCTTGGCGAGATTGCTGTAGAAGGGCAGCAAAGGCTACTCGACAGCCATGTGCTGATTGTCGGCCTGGGCGGTTTAGGTTCGCCTGCCGCGCTTTATCTGGCTGGCGCAGGCATCGGCACGCTGGTGCTGGCCGACGACGACGAGGTGCACATCAGCAACCTGCAACGTCAAATACTGTTCACTGCTGATGATATCGCGCACCCCAAATCGCAGATCGCGCGGCAGCGTCTGGCGCGTCTCAATCCGGATATCGAGTTGATCGCGTTACCGCAACGCCTGTCCGGTGACGCCCTCAGGCAGGCGGTGGCGCAGGCGGATGTGGTGCTCGACTGCACCGATAATATGGCGACGCGTCAGGCGATTAACGCTGCCTGCGTGGCGCTTGATACACCGCTGATTACCGCCAGCGCCGTTGGGTTCGGCGGACAGCTCATGGTACTGACGCCGCCCTGGACGCAGGGCTGTTACCGCTGCCTGTGGCCGGACGACGATGAGCCAGAGCGTAACTGTCGTACCGCAGGCGTGGTTGGCCCGGTGGTCGGGGTGATGGGCGCATTACAGGCGCTGGAGGCGATTAAATGGCTTAGTGGTGTGGAAGCGCCCACCGGCGAAATGCGCCTGTTTGACGGCAAAACCAGCCAGTGGCGCAGCCTGGCGTTACGGCGCGCCAGCAACTGTCCGGTCTGCGGAGGGCAACATGCAAATCGTGTTTAATGATGAGCCAATACAGTGTGCGAGCGAGCTGTCGGTGTCAGACCTGCTGACGCAGCTCAATCAGCTTAAGCCCGGCACCGCGCTGGCGCTCAATCAACAGATCCTGCCGCGCGAGCAGTGGGAACGCCAAATCGTGCAGGAAGGCGACCAGATCCTGCTTTTTCAGGTTATCGCAGGGGGTTGAGATGTTACGTATCGCAGATAAAACCTTTGATTCACATCTGTTTACCGGCACGGGGAAATTTGCCTCGCCGCAGTTGATGATTGACGCCATCCGCGCCTCAGGCAGTCAGTTGGTGACGCTGGCGATGAAGCGGGTAGATTTGCATAAGCCAAATGACGCGATACTCGCGCCGCTGATCGAGGCAGGTATGACGCTGTTACCTAACACCTCCGGCGCGAAAACGGCTGAAGAAGCCATTTTTGCCGCACAGCTGGCGCGCGAAGCGCTCGGGACAAACTGGCTGAAGCTCGAAATCCATCCTGATGCCCGCTGGCTGCTGCCGGATCCCATCGAAACAGTGAAAGCCGCCGACGCGCTGGTGAAACAGGGATTCGTAGTATTGCCCTACTGCGGCGCTGACCCGGTGTTGTGCAAACGGCTGGAAGAAGCAGGCTGCGCGGCGGTGATGCCGTTAGGCGCGCCAATTGGCTCTAATCAGGGGCTGGAAACGCGCGCGATGCTGGAGATCATCATCCAACAGGCGACTGTTCCGGTGGTAGTGGACGCTGGCATTGGCATCCCCAGCCACGCGGCGCAGGCCCTGGAAATGGGGGCGGATGCCGTGCTGGTTAATACGGCCATCGCGGTGGCTGACGATCCGGTCACCATGGCGAGCGCCTTCCGCCTGGCGGTCGAAGCCGGGTTACTGGCACGCCAGGCGGTGCCCGGCTCTCGTCGCGCCAGCGCCAGCGCCACCAGCCCGCTGACAGGCTTTCTGGAGGCGTCAGTATGAAAACGTTCACTGAGCGCTGGCGACAGCTGGACTGGGATGATATTCGCCTGCGCATCAACAGCAAAACGCCCGCTGACGTGGAACGGGCGCTTAACGCTCACGTACTCAGCCGTGACGATATGATGGCGTTGCTGTCACCTGCGGCCAGCGCGTATCTGGAACCGCTGGCGCAGCGGGCGCAGAAGCTTACCCGTCAGCGCTTCGGCAACACGGTAAGCTTTTACGTTCCGCTGTATCTCTCTAATTTGTGTGCAAACGACTGTACTTACTGTGGTTTTTCAATGAGCAACCGCATCAAGCGCAAGACGCTGGATGAGGCAGAGATTGCGCGGGAGTGCGACGCCATTCGCGAGCTGGGGTTTGAGCATCTGCTGCTGGTGACCGGTGAACATCAGGCTAAGGTGGGAATGGACTATTTTCGTCGCCACCTTCCCGCTATTCGTCGTCGGTTTTCATCGTTGCAGATGGAGGTGCAGCCATTATCGGAAGCGGAGTACGCCGAACTAAAAACGCTGGGACTTGACGGCGTCATGGTGTATCAGGAAACCTGGCATGAGGCGCAGTATGCGCAACACCATCTCCGGGGCAAGAAGCAGGACTTTATCTGGCGGCTCGAAACGCCGGATCGTCTGGGGCGCGCCGGGATCGATAAAATTGGCCTGGGCGCGCTGATTGGCCTTTCGGACAGTTGGCGGGTCGATTGCTACATGATGGCTGAACATCTGCTCTGGTTGCAGCAACACTACTGGCAGAGCCGGTATTCTGTCTCTTTCCCGCGCCTGCGTCCGTGCACGGGGGGTATAGCGCCAGCATCGCTCATGGATGAACGTCAACTGGTGCAGACCATTTGCGCCTTTCGTCTGTTCGCGCCGGAGATTGAGCTGTCGCTGTCCACGCGGGAGTCGCCGTGGTTTCGGGACCACGTTATTCCGCTGGCCATCAATAACGTCAGCGCCTTCTCGAAAACGCAGCCAGGCGGCTATGCCGACAACCATCCTGAACTGGAGCAGTTCGTCCCCCATGATAACCGGCGTCCTGCCGCTGTCGCCGACGCGCTTAGCGCCCGGGGGTTACAGCCGGTGTGGAAGGACTGGGACCCATACCTTGGGCGCGTCTCGCAAAGATCATGAACGATAATGTAAACCGGTAATTATTCTCCGGGCCGCTACGGAGAACAGAAAACGGGCGGTTGCTGTCAGCCTCCCGCTTTTTTAAGGTACGTCCGTCAGCAGTGCTGTCCAGGGCGAAAAGCTTCTTCCTCGTTTCGCCCTGCCCTCACTGCTATCGGCGAGGTTAAATCCCAGTTTCAGCGAAAAGTGGCAACAAGACGGCGTAATATTTAAGATAAATCACCGCGAGTCATATTGTCGGGATTATAATTACAGGCATCCTTTCCTGATATGCAAAGCCACTTTGCGCGTTTCACGGCGCACTTATCTTCAGGATTTTTACCTTCTGGAACAAGTAACAGTAATGGCACGTCATAACAGAAAACTCTCTTTTACCACACCCATACTGGTGAGCTTTACGGGGATCTTGCTGAGCTTTGTGCTGATCGCCATCTTTATTACGTTTACTCAACGGAATGATTTCCTTGAGGATTACCATAACATCAACCGTAACTTTACCCATAACCTCGCGGTGAACTATACCGAATCGCTGTTGCGGGAAAATGATTATATTCTGGGCCGCGCGGCGACCTTTTTTTCCCGCAATGATCATTTGAATGAAACGGTGAACCTCGACCCGGACAACGGCCTGAAGACGCTGATGCAGTTACAAACGCTGATGCCTTCCGTCTCTTCCGTCTCGCTGGCTGATATTGAGGGTCATTATCTGCGCGCGCCGCAGGTGCTGAACAACGAACGCAGTCGGTCTTTTGACGCCAAAACGCGCCCGTGGTTTATGGATCAAGCCGAGGCCAGCACCTTTAGTCGCTACACCTCACCCTACCTTGACCATTTCACCCGCAATCCGACGGTGACGATCTACAAACCCATCATCTCGCCGGAGGGCAAACTGAAAGGCAGTATCGCATTTCACCTCGATCTGACCTCGATGGGGTATACCCTGCGTCAGATGGTTGCCCCTGTACAGGGAGAATTTTTCGTGGTCGATCGAGACGGGCAGGTGGTGCTTCATCCGGATACGGGCGCGTTGTTCAAGCAGTACGTCAGTAAAGACATCATGAATAAGATGACCAGCGGCGAAGGGAACCTGTACGATCCGGACAGCCAAACCTGGTACTACTACTATTCATTTACTAATCCGGACTGGTTTGTGATTTATCGGGTGTCTAATCCCACGCTGTTGGATCTGACGCGCCATGAGACCAATATTGTCGCCTGGGGCTTTGCCCTCGCCGCCATCATGATTGCATTGTTCGGCCTTTATTTGCGTCACGCTTCGCGTACGGTACTGATGAACATTATCAATGCGATCAAAACCGGCGACGTTAACCGCGCGCCGCGTCTTGAAGCGATGCTCAGTAAGGCCATTGAATCCAACAAAGAACGCGAGTTGATTTACGTGCGTCAGGCGACGATTGACGCCCTGACCGGCTGTAAAAACCGGCGCGCGTTTGATAACGACATTGCCGCGCTGATGAACGATCACCAACCGTTTGCCCTGGCGCTGGTAGATATTGATAACTTTAAATCCATCAATGACACATGGGGCCACCTGAACGGAGACATTGTTTTACGCAACGTCGCGCGTGAAGGCATTCAGATCCTGCAACCCGAGGCGGTGTCTTTGTACCGCTATGGCGGTGAAGAATTTGCCGTACTGTTTTCGGGTGAGCAGTTAAACAATGCGCTTCCGTTGCTGGAACGCTGGCGTGAACAGATCGCCCGGCGAACCTGGCGTGAGGAAGGGTTACATGTCACCTTCAGCGCCGGACTGGGTGAATGGAATCTGGAAAGCCAGGAACAGTTGGTGATGCGGGTAGATGAAGCCTTGTATAAAGCGAAACAGGAAGGCAAGAATCGCATCATCACCACCAACGGCTGATTTCGGCCCCACCCTGCAAAGCCCGTCACGACGGGCTTTTTTACGAATTAAGAAAAACCGTAACCGGTTTCATTTTTTGTGCGGTTTCTTTGTGATGTTTTACACACATTCAACGCGAGCCGGTTGTTCTCTGCCTGCAGCGGGACTAAAGATGAAGTATCAACGGAACCGTGAGAGCCAACTATGAAGAACATCGTTTTATGCTGTGCCGCCGGGATGTCCACCAGCATGCTGGTACAACGAATGAAAGATGCCGCTCAGAAGAAAGGCGTTGAAGTCACTATCAAGGCAGTGCCCGTCGCCGAGTTCAAGGAAAATATCGCTACGGCGGATATTGTTCTGCTGGGCCCGCAGGTGAAATACGAGCAGGCAAAGCTGCAGGCGCAGGCCGATCCGCTGGGCAAGAAGGTCGCGGTGATCGACATGATGGATTACGGCATGATGAAAGGCGATGCCGTACTGGAAAAAGCGCTCAAACTGCTGGAGTCATAATGGAAGACTTAGAAACGACAATCATGGAACTGCTGGTCAACGCGGGTGCGGCGCGCAGTGCTGCCCTGACAGCGTTGCAGATGGCTCGCAAAGGTGATTTTGACGAAGCCGAAAAAGCGATGAAAGAGTCGCGCGAGTATGTGAAGCATGCGCACACCATCCAGACGCAGCTTATTGGGCTCGATGAAGGTACAGGAAAGCTGCCGGTTAACCTGATTACCGTCCACTCGCAGGATCACCTGATGAACGCGATGGTCATCCAGGATCTGGCGGGCGATATGATTGAGCTTTATCGTCGGCTACCGCTTTCGAACGAATAAAAACGCGGTGGCGAGACGCTTACCGGGCTGAAAAAAAGCATAAAAAAACCCGCCGAAGCGGGTTTTTGTTAAAGGCATCAACGATTATTCGTTGTCGGAACCGCCCAGACCTGCGTTCAACAGTTCTGCAAGGCTCGCGGATGCATCTTCGGCAGTCACCTGCGGAGCAGCTGGCAGTTCGCCCGCTGCGCGACGACGCATACGATCCTGGTGGTACGCGTAACCGGTACCTGCCGGGATCAGACGACCCACGATAACGTTCTCTTTCAGGCCACGCAGTTCGTCGCGTTTACCCGCAACGGCTGCTTCGGTCAGGACACGCGTGGTTTCCTGGAACGATGCGGCAGAAATGAACGATTCGGTAGCCAGAGACGCTTTGGTGATACCCAGCAGATCGCGGGAGTACGTTGCGCCCACTTTGCCGTTCGCTTCCAGTTCGCGGTTCGCGATCTTGACGCGGGAGTATTCAACCTGCTCGCCTTCCAGGAAGTCGGAGCTGCCCGCGTTTTCGATGGTAGCTTTACGCAGCATCTGACGAACGATAACTTCGATGTGCTTATCGTTAATCTTAACGCCCTGCAGACGGTATACGTCCTGGACTTCGTTAACAATGTAACGGGTCACAGCATGCACACCACGCAGACGCAGGATGTCGTGCGGCGCTTCCGGACCGTCGGAAACCACGTCACCACGTTCTACGCGTTCACCTTCGAACACGTTGAGCTGACGCCATTTCGGAATCATCTCTTCGTATGGCTCGCTACCGTCTACCGGGGTGATAACCAGACGACGTTTCCCTTTGGTCTCTTTACCGAAGGAAATAATACCGCTGATTTCAGCCAGGATTGCCGGCTCTTTCGGACGACGGGCTTCGAACAGGTCCGCAACGCGCGGCAGACCACCGGTGATATCCTTGGTACCGCCGGATTCCTGCGGAATACGCGCCAGGGTGTCACCAGAGCTGATCTGTACGCCATCTTCCAGCTGTACAATCGCTTTACCCGGCAGGAAGTACTGCGCAGGCATATCGGTACCCGGGATCAGCACGTCGTTACCCTGAGCATCAACGATTTTCAGTGCAGGACGCAGATCTTTACCGCCGGTAGTACGTTCAGCAGAATCCAGAACCACCAGAGAAGACAGACCGGTCAGCTCGTCGGTCTGACGAGTAATGGTCTGGCCGTCAATCATGTCAGTAAAGCGGATGAAACCACTTACTTCGGTGATAACCGGCATAGTGTGCGGATCCCAGTTTGCAACGGTTTCACCGCCGGCAACCTGCTCGCCATCACCTTTCGCCATAACCGCGCCGTAAGGCACTTTATAGCTCTCTTTGGTACGACCGAATTCGTCGATCAGCTTCAGCTCGGTGTTACGGGAGGTGATAACCAGTTTACCGCTGGAGTTCACAACCGACTTCGCGTTGCTGAGCTTGATGCTACCTTTGTTTTTCACCTGGATGCTGGATTCCGCAGCCGCACGAGATGCCGCACCACCGATGTGGAACGTACGCATCGTCAGCTGTGTACCCGGTTCACCGATGGACTGTGCCGCGATAACGCCGATAGCCTCACCTTTGTTGATGATGTGGCCACGCGCCAGGTCACGACCGTAGCAGTGCGCACAGACACCAAAGTCGGTGTCGCAGGATACGACGGAACGCACTTTCACGGCATCGACAGAGTTCTCTTCCAGCAGGTCACACCACTGTTCGTGCAGCAGCGTGTTGCGCGGAACCAGAATGTCGGCAGTACCCGGCTTCAGTACGTCTTCAGCGGTAACACGACCCAGTACGCGATCGCGCAGCGGTTCTTTAACGTCGCCACCCTCGATAACCGGCGTCATCAGGATACCTTCGTGCGTACCACAGTCGTCTTCGGTTACCACCAGATCCTGCGCCACGTCAACCAGACGACGGGTCAGATAACCGGAGTTCGCCGTTTTCAGCGCGGTATCCGCCAGACCTTTACGCGCACCGTGCGTGGAGATGAAGTACTGGAGTACGTTCAGACCTTCACGGAAGTTCGCGGTGATTGGCGTTTCGATGATGGAGCCATCCGGCTTCGCCATCAGACCACGCATACCCGCCAACTGACGAATCTGAGCAGCAGAACCACGCGCACCGGAGTCGGCCATCATGTAGATGCTGTTGAAGGAAACCTGCTGTTCTTCCTGACCGTCACGGTTAATCACGGTTTCGGTTTGCAGGTTATCCATCATCGCTTTGGATACACGATCGTTCGCCGCAGCCCAGATATCGATCACTTTGTTATAGCGTTCGCCCGCGGTCACCAGACCAGACTGGAACTGTTCCTGAATCTCAGCAACTTCGGCTTCCGCCTCAGAGATGATCTCGTATTTTTTATCCGGGATGACCATGTCATCGATACCAACGGATGCACCTGAACGCGCTGCATACGCAAAGCCGGTATACATCGTCTGGTCCGCAAAAATTACGGTCGGTTTCAGGCCCAGAATACGGTAGCAGGTGTTCAGCATTTTGGAGATCGCTTTCTTACCCAGCGCCTGGTTGACGATGGAGAAAGGCAGACCTTTCGGTACGATCATCCACAGAATGGCACGGCCAATGGTCGTGTCTTTCAGGCTGGTTTTCGCAACGAATTCGCCGTTAGCATCTTTTTCGTATTCAGTGATACGCACTTTGACGCGCGCATGCAGAGAGGCCAGGCCAGCGCGATAAATACGCTCAGCTTCTTTCGGGCCAGTCAGCACCATGCCTTCGCCTTTGGCGTTAACACTGTCACGGGTCATGTAGTACAGACCCAGTACAACGTCCTGAGACGGAACGATGATAGGTTCGCCGTTCGCCGGGGACAGGATGTTGTTGGTAGACATCATCAGCGCACGCGCTTCGAGCTGGGCTTCCAGCGTCAGCGGTACGTGAACAGCCATCTGGTCACCATCGAAGTCGGCGTTATACGCCGCACACACCAGCGGGTGCAGCTGGATAGCTTTACCTTCGATCAGTACCGGTTCGAATGCCTGGATACCCAGACGGTGCAGCGTCGGCGCACGGTTCAACAGTACCGGGTGTTCGCGGATCACTTCGTCCAGGATATCCCAAACGACAGCTTCTTCACGCTCAACCATTTTCTTCGCGGCTTTGATGGTGGTGGCGAGGCCACGCAGTTCCAGCTTGCCGTAAATGAATGGTTTGAACAGCTCCAGCGCCATTTTCTTCGGCAGGCCGCACTGATGCAGACGCAGGTATGGACCGACGGTGATAACAGAACGACCGGAGTAGTCAACACGCTTACCGAGCAGGTTCTGACGGAAACGACCCTGCTTACCTTTGATCATGTCGGCCAAAGATTTCAGAGGACGCTTGTTAGAACCGGTGATCGCACGACCGCGACGACCGTTATCCAGCAGGGCGTCAACCGCTTCCTGCAGCATACGTTTTTCGTTGCGTACGATGATGTCCGGCGCAGCCAGATCCAGCAGACGTTTCAGACGGTTGTTACGGTTGATCACGCGGCGGTACAGATCGTTCAGATCCGACGTTGCGAAACGACCGCCATCCAGCGGAACCAGCGGACGCAGATCTGGCGGCAGAACCGGCAGAACGGTCAGGATCATCCACTCCGGCTTGTTGCCGGACTGTACGAACGCTTCCAGCAGTTTGATACGCTTGGTCAGCTTCTTACGCTTGGTTTCGGAGTTGGTTTCGTTCAGCTCTTCGCGCAGCGTTTCACATTCTTGCTCCAGATCCATGCTCTTCAGCAGGGCCTGGATCGCTTCGGCGCCCATTTTCGCGTCGAATTCGTCACCGAACTCTTCCAGCGCATCCAGATACTGTTCTTCAGTCAGGATCTGCTGGCGTTCCAGGTTGGTCATACCGCCTTCGATAACCACATAGGATTCGAAGTACAGCACGCGTTCGATATCGCGCAACGGCATATCGAGCAGCAGGCCGATACGGGACGGCAGCGATTTCAGGAACCAGATGTGAGCAGTCGGAGAGGCCAGCTCGATGTGGCCCATACGCTCACGGCGCACTTTGGTCTGGGTCACTTCTACGCCGCACTTCTCACAGATCACACCGCGGTGTTTCAGGCGCTTGTACTTACCGCACAGGCACTCGTAATCTTTTACCGGCCCAAAGATACGGGCGCAGAAAAGGCCGTCACGCTCAGGTTTGAACGTACGGTAGTTGATGGTTTCCGGCTTCTTAACTTCACCGAAAGACCATGAACGGATCATGTCTGGCGAAGCCAGAGCAATTTTGATCGCATCAAACTCTTCGGTTTTAGTTTGCGCTTTCAGAAACTTTAATAAGTCTTTCACGGATTTGCTCCCGTCGGAGTTAGCACATTCCGCTGCCGGGTGTTACCCCGACAGCAGTGACCTGTTTGAGCGAGAATTACTCGTCTTCCAGTTCGATGTTGATACCCAGCGAACGAATCTCTTTCAACAGTACGTTGAAGGATTCCGGCATGCCCGGTTCCATCTGATGGTTGCCGTCCACGATGTTCTTATACATCTTAGTACGACCATTCACGTCATCAGACTTAACGGTGAGCATTTCCTGCAGGGTGTATGCCGCGCCGTATGCTTCCAGCGCCCACACTTCCATCTCCCCGAAGCGCTGACCACCGAACTGCGCCTTACCACCCAGCGGCTGCTGAGTAACCAGGCTGTAGGAACCGGTGGAACGAGCATGCATCTTGTCGTCGACAAGGTGGTTCAGTTTCAGCATGTACATGTAACCTACGGTTACCGGACGCTCGAACTGTTCACCCGTACGGCCGTCGAACAGCGTGATCTGACCGGAAGTCGGCAGGTCACCCAGTTTCAGCAGCTCTTTAATTTCCGCTTCTTTCGCACCGTCGAACACCGGCGTTGCGATTGGCATACCTTTGCGCAGGTTTTCAGCCAGACGCAGAACTTCTTCATCGCTGAAGGTATTCAGGTCAACTTTCTGACGAACGTCAGCGCCCAGATCGTACGCACGCTGGATGAATTCGCGCAGTTTCGCGACTTCCTGCTGCTGTTTCAGCATGGCGTTAATCTTGTCGCCGATACCTTTCGCAGCCATACCCAGGTGGGTTTCCAGGATCTGACCGATGTTCATACGAGACGGTACGCCCAGCGGGTTCAGTACGATGTCTACCGGCGTACCGTTTTCATCGTAAGGCATATCTTCGATCGGGTTGATCTTAGAAATTACACCTTTGTTACCGTGACGACCTGCCATCTTGTCACCAGGCTGGATCCGGCGTTTAACCGCCAGATAGACCTTAACGATCTTCAGCACGCCCGGTGCCAGATCGTCGCCCTGGGTGATTTTACGGCGTTTCGCTTCGAGTTTTTTCTCGAACTCGTGTTTCAGTTCGTCATACTGCTCAGCCAGCTGTTCCAGCTGATTTTGTTTCTCTTCGTCGGTCAGGCCCAGCTCCAGCCAGCGGTCACGCGGCAGTTTGTCGAGCTTCTCAGCTTCAACGCCACCGGAAACCAGCACTGCGTGGATACGGCTAAACAGGCCCGCTTCGAGGATCTGCAGTTCTTCAGACAGGTCTTTCTTCGCCTGCTTGAGCTGCATTTCTTCGATTTCCAGCGCGCGCTTGTCTTTTTCTACACCATCGCGGGTAAAGACTTGAACGTCGATAACCGTACCGGAAACACCGTTTGGTACGCGCAGAGAAGAGTCTTTCACATCAGACGCTTTCTCACCGAAGATCGCGCGCAGCAGTTTCTCTTCTGGCGTCAGTTGGGTTTCACCTTTCGGCGTGACCTTACCTACCAGAATGTCGCCGCCGGTCACTTCCGCACCGATATAAACGATACCGGATTCATCCAGTTTGGAGAGCGCAGCTTCACCCACGTTCGGGATGTCAGCGGTGATCTCTTCCGGCCCCAGCTTGGTGTCACGGGACACACACGCCAGTTCCTGAATGTGGATGGTGGTGAAACGGTCTTCCTGGACAACACGCTCGGACACGAGGATGGAGTCTTCGAAGTTGTAGCCGTTCCACGGCATGAACGCTACGCGCATGTTCTGACCGAGCGCCAGTTCACCGAGGTCGGTGGACGGACCGTCTGCCAGCACGTCGCCGCGCTCAACCGGCTCACCCAGGGAAACACACGGCATCTGGTTGATACAGGTGTTCTGGTTAGAGCGGGTGTATTTGGTCAGGTTGTAGATATCAATACCCGCTTCGCCCGGATACATCTCGTCTTCGTTAACTTTGATAACGATACGGGAGGCATCCACGTACTGAACGGTACCGCCACGCTTAGCAACGGCAGTCACACCGGAGTCAACGGCAACAGCACGTTCCATACCGGTACCAACCAGCGGCTTATCTGCACGCAGAGTCGGAACGGCCTGACGTTGCATGTTCGCACCCATCAATGCACGGTTGGCGTCATCGTGTTCCAGGAACGGGATCAGGGACGCACCGACGGATACCACCTGCTGGGTGGATACGTCCATGTAGTCAACCTGGTCGCGGCTGAACAAGCTGGATTCGCCTTTGCTACGGCAGGTCACCAGATCTTCTACGAAGTGGCCGTCTTCATCCAGGTTGGAGTTCGCCTGAGCGATAACGAAGTTGCCTTCTTCAATAGCAGACAGGTAATGAATTTCATCGGTTACCACGCCATCAACCACGCGACGATACGGCGTCTCAAGGAAGCCATACTCGTTCGTCTGCGCGTACACGGACAGGGAGTTGATCAGACCGATGTTTGGACCTTCAGGCGTTTCGATTGGACATACGCGACCGTAGTGGGTCGGGTGTACGTCTCGAACTTCGAAGCCTGCGCGTTCACGGGTCAGACCACCCGGGCCGAGTGCGGAGATACGACGCTTGTGCGTGATCTCAGACAGCGGGTTGTTCTGGTCCATAAACTGAGACAGCTGGCTGGAGCCGAAGAACTCTTTCACTGCCGCAGAAATCGGTTTGGCGTTGATCATATCCTGAGGCATCAGGGTATCGAGATCGCCCAGAGACAGACGCTCTTTCACCGCACGCTCTACACGTACCAGGCCAACGCGGAACTGGTTTTCCGCCATTTCGCCTACGGAACGGATACGGCGGTTGCCGAGGTGGTCGATATCATCGACTTCGCCTTTACCGTTACGGATATCGATGAGCTTCTTCATCACTTCGATGATGTCGTCTTTGCTCAGGATACCGGAACCTTCGATTTCATCACGCAGCAGAGAACGGTTGAACTTCATGCGACCGACCGCAGACAGATCATAACGGTCTTCGGAGAAGAACAGGTTCTCGAACAGGCTTTCCGCTGCTTCACGTGTCGGCGGCTCACCCGGGCGCATCATGCGGTAGATTTCTACCAGCGCGCTCAGACGATCGTTGGTCGGGTCGACGCGTACCGTTTCAGAAATGTACGGGCCGTGATCCAGATCGTTGGTAAACAGCGTTTCGATACGTTTGTGGCCAGACTGGCTCAGCTTAGCCAGCAGATCCAGGCTCAGCTCCATGTTCGCCGGGCAGATCAGCTCGCCAGTAGATTCATCAACGTAATCTTTCGAGGCTACTTTTCCTGCAATATATTCAACCGGAACTTCGATATGTTTGATATCGTCTTTTTCCAGCTGACGAATATGACGTGCAGTAATGCGGCGGCCTTTTTCAACGTAGATTTTACCGTTCGCTTCGATATCGAAGGAGGCGGTTTCACCACGCAGGCGTTCCGGTACAAGCTCCATCTGCAGCTTGTTGTCGCGGATCTCAAAGACGACTTTTTCGAAGAACAGGTCCAGGATCTGCTCTGTGGTGTAGTTCAACGCACGCAGAATGATAGTCGCAGGCAGTTTACGGCGACGGTCGATACGGACGAACAGGTTGTCCTTCGGATCGAATTCGAAATCCAGCCAGGAACCACGGTAAGGAATGATACGCGCGTTATACAGTACTTTACCGGAAGAGTGTGTTTTACCTTTATCGCTGTCGAAGAAGACGCCCGGGCTACGATGCAGCTGGGAAACGATAACACGCTCAGTACCGTTGATAACGAAAGTACCGTTGTCTGTCATGAGTGGAATTTCACCCATGTAGACTTCTTGTTCTTTAATGTCTTTTACGGTGCCTTCCGGCGCTTCGCGCTCGTAGATCACCAGACGCAGTTTTACGCGCAGCGGTGCGGAATAGGTCACGCCACGGATCTGACATTCCTGAACGTCAAACACCGGTTCGCCAAGGCGGTAGCTGACGTATTGCAGCTCGGAATTACCGCTGTAGCTCTGAATCGGGAACACGGAACGGAATGCAGCTTCCAGACCATACTGCCCTTCAGGATCTTGCTCGATAAACTTCTGAAACGAGTCAAGCTGGATAGAAAGGAGATAAGGCACATCCAGAACTTGTGGACGTTTACCAAAATCCTTACGAATACGTTTTTTCTCGGTATAGGAGTAAACCATAGGGTTCCTCAGCTCGCTGACAAGTCGACCCATCTGTCCTGCACAGGGACAGTTTGTGCAACACTATTTTGTTGACCGGAAAATGGATACTTTCCGCAATGCCTGTTGCTATCACGCTTAAACCATTTCATTGCGATTTACACAGAACGGGCGTTCTGTCGCAGTATATTAAGTCGTCGATAGAAACAAGCATTGAAAGGCACAGCAGTAGTCAAACAGTGTGAAACGCTACTGGCGCCTTACAGCGCAAAAAGGCTGGTGACCAAAAAGTCACCAGCCATCAGCCTAATCGCTTAGGCTGCAACCGGAAGGGTTGGCTTATTTAACTTCAACTTCAGCGCCAGCTTCTTCCAGAGATTTTTTCAGTGCTTCAGCGTCATCTTTGCTCACGCCTTCTTTCAGAGCGGCCGGAGCAGATTCTACCAGGTCTTTAGCTTCTTTCAGACCCAGGCCAGTTGCGCCACGTACTGCTTTGATAACAGCAACTTTGTTAGCGCCAGCAGCTTTCAGAATTACGTCGAATTCAGTTTTTTCTTCAGCAGCTTCAACCGGGCCAGCAGCTACAGCTACAGCAGCAGCAGCGGAAACACCGAATTTTTCTTCCATTGCAGAGATCAGTTCTACAACGTCCATTACGGACATAGCGGATACTGCTTCAATGATTTGATCTTTAGTGATAGACATTTAAATTGTTCCTGAATATCAGAATAAGTTTATACGTAAGCGGATGCTTTATAAAGATAACGGCGATTAAGCCGCTTCTTTCGCATCGCGTACAGCAGCCAGAGTACGAACCAGTTTGCCAGCCGAAGCTTCTTTCATGGTTGCCATCAGGCGTGCAATTGCTTCTTCGTAGGTCGGCAGAGTTGCCAGGCGGTCGATCTGAGACGCCGGGATCAGCTCACCTTCAAAGGCAGCGGCTTTGACCTCAAATTTTGCATTCGCTTTCGCGAACTCTTTGAACAGACGAGCAGCAGCGCCCGGGTGTTCCATAGAGTATGCAATCAGGGTCGGACCAACAAACGTGTCTTTCAGGCACTCGAACGGAGAACCTTCAACAGCACGGCGCAGCAGGGTGTTACGAACAACACGCATGTAAACGCCAGCTTCACGACCTGCTTTACGCAGTTCAGTCATTTTATCTACAGTTACGCCACGGGAATCCGCAACTACTGCAGACAGCGCGCCTTTGGCTACTTCGCTGACTTCAGCAACAATCGCTTGTTTGTCTTGAAGATTTAAAGCCATTAGCTTTGCTCCTGGATGTTTGCCGGAACTCATGTTCCGGAACTCACTTCACTCTTCCCAACGGAGAGAGCGTCTTAATACGGTGAGCAGAAACAAGCCAGAATATCCAAAAATAATCTTAGCGTTCTGTCACCGTCTACGCAGGGCATTAAGTTTCTTACGAAACACCTGCGGTCTTCGACGGAGGCCTGGATAGGCCAGGCTCCAACGAACAAATTCTTTCTATTCTTCGCTATTCTGTCTGTGGTGGCGTTAGCTTCCTTCGCTCACACCAGTCACAGAGTTAACTATGCTCCTGGCGATTCGCTCAGTTGCTGCCTTGCCACAAACTGAATATCTCGAATATAAATCTGCTATTTGCAGAATCGTGGGGGTAGAATTGTAGACAAAACCACCGCCCACGTAAAGCTAATCTTAGTTCGCAGATGCGCTCAGACCAGCCTGATCAACGGCAACGCCAGCACCCATGGTGGTGGAGATGCTAACTTTCTTGATGTACACGCCTTTCGCCTGAGACGGTTTTGCTTTTTTCAGCGCAACCAGCAGAGCTTCCAGGTTTTCTTTCAGTTTGTCAGCGTCAAAGTCCACTTTACCGATGGTGGTGTGGATGATGCCGTTTTTGTCGTTACGGTAACGAACCTGACCCGCTTTCGCGTTTTTAACCGCTTCAGCAACGTTCGGGGTTACAGTACCCACTTTCGGGTTTGGCATCAGGCCACGCGGACCCAGTACCTGGCCCAGCTGGCCAACAACGCGCATTGCATCCGGAGAAGCAATAACAACGTCAAAGTTCATTTCGCCTTTCTTGATCTGTTCAGCCAGATCTTCCATACCTACCAGTTCAGCGCCAGCAGCTTTAGCAGCTTCAGCGTTTGCGCCCTGGGTAAATACGGCTACGCGAACGGAACGGCCAGTACCGTGCGGCAGTACAGTCGCGCCACGTACGTTCTGGTCAGATTTACGCGCATCGATACCGAGGTTAACGGCAACGTCTACGCTTTCTACGAACTTAGCGGTAGCCAGTTCTTTCAGCAGAGAGATAGCTTCGTTGATGTCGTACTGTTTGGTCGCATCAACTTTCTCACGGATCACACGCATGCGCTTGGTCAGTTTAGCCATTTCTTAGTCCTCCACTACCAGGCCCATGGAACGTGCAGTACCTTCGATGGAGCGAGTCATCGCTTCAATGTCGGCACCAGTCATGTCGGCAGCTTTGGTCTGCGCGATTTCCTGCAGCTGAGCGCGGGAAATTTTACCCACTTTGTCTTTGTTCGGCTTACCAGAACCAGACTTAATGCCAGCCGCTTTCTTCAGCAGAACGGCTGCCGGCGGAGTCTTGGTAATGAAAGTGAAAGAACGGTCAGCGTAAACGGTGATAACAACCGGAATCGGCAGACCTTTTTCGATGGAATCTGTTTTTGCGTTGAACGCTTTGCAGAATTCCATGATGTTAACGCCCTGCTGACCCAGTGCTGGACCAACCGGCGGACTCGGGTTTGCCATACCAGCTGCAACCTGCAGCTTGACATAGGCTTGTACTTTCTTAGCCATTCTAAATTCCTCGAATTGGGTGATAGCGCCTCAGGAAGGCTCCCCGTGAATAAAATCGTTTTACGGGCCAGGCCCATAAAAACAAAAGGCGCGAAATTGTATTCCAATCTCGCGCCTTGTGCAACGATTAAATCGTCGCTTTTTTGATCGCTGCTTAGGCTTTTTCTACCTGGGCAAAGTCCAGTTCTACCGGGGTCGCACGACCGAAGATAGAAACAGAGACTTTCAGGCGGGACTTCTCGTAATCCACTTCTTCGACCACGCCATTAAAGTCAGCGAACGGACCATCGTTAACACGAACCATTTCACCCGGCTCAAACAGCGTTTTCGGACGCGGCTTATCCCCCACCTGCTGCAGGCGGTTCATGATCGCATCAACTTCTTTATCGCTGATTGGCGCAGGACGGTCGGAAGTACCACCGATAAAGCCCATCACACGCGGTACGCTACGTACTAAGTGCCAGCTCGCGTCATTCATGACCATCTGTACCAGTACGTAACCCGGGAAGAATTTGCGCTCGCTCTTACGACGCTGACCGCCACGGATTTCGACCACTTCTTCGGTCGGCACCATGACTTCGCCAAACAACTCTTCCATATTGTGTAATTTGATATGCTCGCGCAGCGACGTTGCTACGCGGCCTTCAAAACCGGAAAACGCCTGAACGACGTACCAGCGCTTTTTAGGAGCTTCAGACATCTCAGAACCTCAGGCCAGTGATAAAGGAAACCAGGCGAACCAGAATACCATCCAGTCCCCACAGGATCAGTGACATTACCGCGGTAACCGCAGCCACAATCAGCGTGGTGTGCAATGTTTCCTGGCGAGTCGGCCAAATGACCTTACGTACTTCCGTACGCGCTTCGCGGGCAAAAGCAACCGTTGCTTTACCTTTTGTCGTCAACAGCGCGACACCACCCGCTGCAGCAATCAGAATTACTACGGCCAGCGCACGCAGCGGCAGCATCATGTCACGATAAAGATAGTTGCCGACAATTGCCACGAGCAGCAACGCCACGACGACGATCCACTTCATCGCTTCCAGGCCGCGCCCGCTCCCTTGAGCTTCGGTATTCGCACTCATAAACCAACCTGTCAGAAGAATTCTACAAATAATTTCACCCCGCGAATGCGAGGCTAACCTATCAACCTTGTACCGAAATACGCGTTAGCACTTCGGTTTAACGCCCTCTACAGAGCCTGTCTCAGCAATGATTATGACAAATAAAATCACTGATGAGCCAGGTTCTGGTTCGAAAGCGTGCAAAAAGGGCATCAAATGATGCCCTTTTATTGCGCATTGCGTCAAATGTTATCAGCAATTAGCCGAGAACTTTAGCAACCACGCCCGCACCTACAGGACG
>NZ_LNHZ01000013.1:0-402 GCF_001463265.1 Citrobacter sp. 50677481 | reverse complement strand
ACGGTGTTGATGGACACCACCGGCGCGGCAGTGTCGACGGTCAGGGTATGGCTGGCCGAGCCGGTATTACCGGCGGCGTCTGCCACGCTGGCCGTCACTGCCCCCGTTGTGATGGAGGCCACGTCCGCTGCCGGAATGGTGACGCTCCAGCTGCCGTTCGCCTGTACCTGGGTGGTGTAGCTGGTGCCGCCAATCGTCACGGTCACCGTCTGCCCCGCCGGGGCGGTGGTGGTGCCGCCGATCAGCAGATCCGCCTGCGCTTCCGTGGCGTTCAGGATATCGTCAGCCGCGATGGTGCTGATGGCGATCACCGGCGCGTCCGTATCCACGCTGTAGTCGTGGGTGGCTGACGCTGAGTTACCTGCCGCATTGCTGACGCTGGCCTCCACGCGGGCGCTGCCG
>NZ_LNHZ01000012.1:0-350 GCF_001463265.1 Citrobacter sp. 50677481 | reverse complement strand
TGCATCCGTAGCTCAGCTGGATAGAGTACTCGGCTACGAACCGAGCGGTCGGAGGTTCGAATCCTCCCGGATGCACCATCTTCTCCGAGACAATAGTCACGCTGTTGTTTCAGGGGCTGCGGTTTTACCGCAAGCACCAGGGAGGATAACGTTGCCTAAGCAACGGCCCGAAGGGCGAGGTGAAGCCGAGTCATCCTTCCGGATGCACCATCTCTTACTTGATACAACGTCAGTTGTCGTATCAGTATCGGCAGTAAAGCAAGTATTCCGATGCATCCGTAGCTCAGCTGGATAGAGTACTCGGCTACGAACCGAGCGGTCGGAGGTTCGAATCCTCCCGGATGCACCAT
>NZ_LNHZ01000011.1:0-151040 GCF_001463265.1 Citrobacter sp. 50677481 | reverse complement strand
CATGCCGATGGATATTGTTGAGAGGCTGCATCCGCATCCGTGGCCGTTCAGTGATAAAAGGGGGCGTGAGGAACGCGCAGTGGAATGGCGATTAGTTGGTGAAGCGTAAGTATTTTACATATCTCTTGAATTAATTCCTTCACTGGAAAGAGAATGTCTGTGATGTATAGTCATTAAACAACATGTTATTTTCAATGAAGAGGTTAATATTTATGCCAAAGATAGCTAAAGTGTTGTTAATCGTTTTTTTTATTGCCATTGGACTTTTTAGTTTGTTCTTCAGCTTCATGATTATCGGTGCTGGCGTCAGTGGCAGCGGGTGTGGGACTGAGTGCTTTAACTCAGCGTCTACCATGAAAACTATAAGTTATATATCTTTCGGGCTGGCATTTTTGTCAGGGATACTCCCAGCCAAAAAGAGTAATAATAAGTGAACTAACATTAAGTCAGGACTGTAACTAAATTAATTAGTTTCGACATGCAAAGTTTCAGTCATCTATTTTTTGTTGGGTTGGTAGCAAATCTGAATTGAGTTCGATGCGTTCTTTTGTGTTAATACAACTCCTCTCATTTACTGTTATTTATCAGAGAATCTCTCCCGTTTTTTTAGGTGGTGTGGTTTTATTTGGTGTATGTCCAGAGATGTATGATGATGTTGTTATTAAAAGGAAATATAAATGAAGAGTATAATTCGTATCGGTGATAAACATACAGGCGGTGGTTCTGTATTAAGTGGTTCCACAAAAATGAAATTTGGTGGCATTGGTGTTGCCCGCCTCGGCGATCCCGTTAGTTGCCCCATCGAAGGACACGGGCCAACTGTGGTTGCTGAAGGCCATCCGACATTTAAAGATAATGGTGTACCGGTGGCCTTCGACGGTCACCGCTGCGCATGTGGCTGTAAGCTGATCTCTAGCCTGCCTCAGGCTACGGCGAGCTGAATATGCCTGTAAATTTAAAGCTGATCCCGGCTCCTGCGATCAAGCCGCGTCCACCGATCTGGTGGGTGTGGTTGCTTTTACTGGTTTTCATGCTACTGGGGGGAATGGCTGATGCAATACTGAGCAATCTGTCCCGGACAGAGATCAATTCACAAGAATTCTGGACATCGGCATTAGGTCTTCCCTCCCTGCTTTGGCTCATCTTAGCGGCATTGCGCGTCGCCTGGTATAAAGGGCAGTTGGGCACTGCGCGAAGCAGGGATAAAGAGCGTGATCGTCTGCTTCACCGCGAAATTCAGCGCGGGCAGCGCTACCTGAACGTCTTTGGAATAAGCTTACATAGTGCTCTGCGGGAACCCGAGGATACCGACGGCGCGAAGCAGTGGGAGGCACTGCGGGGAAAAGTTAAAGCATTAAAAACTCAGCCTTCATGGAAAAGCCATGAAGGTATACGCCATAGCCGACTCGCTCTGGCTGATGGCGAGGATAGCGGGCAGATGCTGGGGCGCGGATTGAAGAAAACGCTCGAAGAACTCAGCATTGTACTGTCTTCCCTGCCCCTGGACACCCCCGTATCACTTTTGCTGGAAAGTAACAGTAGCTTACCCGAAAGCCAGTTGGAGGAAATCTGGCAGAAGAGCTGGGATGCGAGTCAAATCCGACAATCTGCAATACGCCTTGATGAGAGGGGGCTGTCAGTAGTGGATAAATGGCTTGATGATCTACGTAATGCCCATTCACTGCTAATGATTATCGCTCTGCAGGTCAGACCTGAGCACCCGAAAGGATCTGCTGAGAATATTGTGGGGCTGCTTCTGGGAGGTAATCAGGTATCGCAGGACTTAAAACCACTTGCCCGATTACACCGCCCGGAGATGATGCATCACACTGAAGCTGACGATTTTCAGTATGCCCTGAAGCAATCAATGGAGTGGGTTCCGATCGCTGCCGGTGAGGTAAAAAGTGGTTTTCTGGTCGGTGTTAACCCGGCATGGCATATGGCAATTGCTACAGGTTTGCAGGCAATACAAAGTCCCATCAACGTGGGGCAGGACATTCACGATCTGGGCAAGACACTTGGGTATCCCGGGCCTGCTGCGCCATGGGTTGCCATTGCCTGTGCTGTTGAGGCTTGCCATCGCAGTGATTCGCAACTGATTGTGAGTGGAAACAATCATGATAATGTCCCGCTGTGGGTCACCATGGTGACGCCCGCAGAAAAACAACAGGGACAGGCGGCTGCTTTTAATCCGAAAAACAGATGATCGGCAGTAAAAGCAAAAGAGCGATTAATTTATTTATATTATTACGGCAGGGAAAGAGGATGGATGCATCGAATAACACGGAACACTGGGTTAGTCGTCCAGGCTTTATCATAGCGCTACTGGCGGGCATCGCTCTGGGTATATATCGTTTTGGGGACCATCTTGGCCTGGACTCACCCAGGGTTAAGCTTTATGTCGTTTTGGGTTTATGTGCTGTCATTCTTTTGCTCCGCTATGGGGGGCAAATCTTCCAGTATTTCAAAAACCGAAATAACGAGAAAGTAAGCGCATCCTTATCCCAAAAAACAGTAAAATCAACTCTCAAGACACCTTATTTCGACACACTGACCGATCTTAAGCAGGCACTTCGTTACCAGTATGGTCGTTGCTGGCGACGTAAAGTCACATTCCTGATGCTGACGGGGCGTGCTGCTGATGTTGAATATCTGGCGCCCGGACTCAGCACTCAGCACTGGCTGGAAGATCAGGGGACGGTTTTGTTGTGGGGAGGTGACATTGACATGCCTCTGGACAGCGACTGGTTCAGTGGTGTGTGTAAATTACGCCATCGTTCCGTGGATGCGATGGTCTGGGTAACTTCTGCGTTTTCTCAATTTGCGACACTGAGTCAGCCTGCTAAAAATAGTTCGCTATCACCAGATGAAATGGACAATATTTCCAGCCGCATTAGCTCCCGCTTTGAGGCGCTTGGATGGAAATTACCTCTTTATCTATGGTCAGTCTCGCCGGGAAGCCAACATCAGGGGCGGATCACGCAACCCGTGGGTTATTTGCTCCCGGCGCGCGCAAAACCTGCCGATATTGATGTCCAGCTTGCAAGCTTATGCGAAAAGCTGACCGCGCAGGGGATACAGCAAATATGTATTAATCCGGAATATACCTATCTGCTTGATCTTACCAGCCAGCTTTCTCTGTCGCCGGGAAGTATCAGTACACCGTTATCCGTACTGCTGAACCCTTATCGTTCCTTGCCGTTGGCGGGTATGATGTTTAGCCCTCCAGCTCCGGGTGCCGCCAGAGAGATTAAACACCACTGGGGCAGAGATAATCGCTGGGACTTGTTGCTGACGTCCTTGTCTGAGCTTCCTGCGGAATTACGCGCCAGGAAGCAACGTTTTGGGTCGTGGCAGGCATTGCGCATACTACTTGCTGCAGGCATGGTCGCCTGGGCAGCCTGGATGAGCATCGCGTATGTCACCAACCGCAGCCAGATTGACAGCGCTAATGCCCAGGCTGCACTTGCCGCCCGGCAGAATCAGTCCCTGGAACAGCGCCTGCACGCTCTGTCTGAACTGCAGAAAACGCTGGCCCGCCTGCAGTACCGTTCTGAGCATGGCGTGCCGTGGTACGAGCAGGCCGGACTAAGCCAGAACAATGCGCTGCTGGCCGCACTATGGCCACGTTACCAGGACAGCGCATTGCCGCTGTTGCGGGATGCCGCCGCTGACTATCTGCAGAGACAACTGAATACCTTTAATGCGTTGCCACCGGGCAGCCCGCTACGTGAACAGATGGCCAGAACCACTTATGACCAGCTCAAACTCTATCTGATGCTGGCCCGCCCGGAGCATATGGATGCATCCTGGTTCAGTTCTGCGTTGATGAATGACTGGCCGAAGCGTGATGGTGTGAAAGACGGCGTCTGGCAGGGGATAGGGCCGTCGCTGCTGTCGTTTTACAGTGCCCAACTGGCGACACATCCCGAGTGGAAGTTACGGGCTGATGAGAACCTGGTCAGCCAGGCGCGCTCCCTGCTGGTTCGTCTGATGGGCGTACGTAACAGTGAATCGACCCTGTACCAGAAGATGCTCTCCCGGGTGTCGCACCTGTATGTCGATATGCGCCTTGAAGACATGACCGGCGATACTGACGCCGCCCGCCTGTTCAGCACCACCGAAATTGTGCCGGGCATGTTCACCCGGCAGGCCTGGGAGCAGGCCGTGCAGCCTGCCATTGAGAAAGTGGTGAAGGCGCGCCGGGATGAGCTTGACTGGGTGCTCACTGACAGCAAGCGTCAGGTGAATAAACAGGATGAAACCTCTCCGGAAGCGTTGAAAAAGCGCCTGACGGAGCGTTACTTTGCCGACTTCGGCGGGGCATGGCTTGAGTTCCTTAATAGTCTGCACTGGAACCAGGCCGTCACGTTGTCAGACTCCATTGACCAGTTGACCCTGATGGCCGACGTGCGTCAGTCACCACTGGTGGCGCTGATGAACACCCTGAATGTGCAGGGACGTACCGGGCAAACTGGGGAGGCGATTTCTGATTCACTGGTGAAATCAGCGAAAAATCTGTTGGGTGGTGACAACCAGGATGCCATTGACCAGAGTGCCGGTGTTCACGGCCCGCTGGATGCGACCTTTGGTCCGGTACTGGCGCTGATGGATAAAAGCAACACTGAAGCACAGGCGCTGAGTCTTCAGTCGTACCTGACCCGGGTGACGCAGGTGCGCCTGCGTCTGCAGCAGGTGACCAATGCCGCCGACCCGCAGGCAATGACACAGACGCTGGCCCAGACCGTATTTCAGGGCAAGGCGGTCGACCTCACTGAAACCCGTGACTACGGCAGCCTGATTGCCGCCGGTCTCGGCCAGGAGTGGAGCGGCTTTGGCCGTACCGTGTTTGTTCAGCCGATGGAGCAGGCCTGGCAGCAGGTACTGACCCCGGCGGCGGAAAGCCTCAATGCCCAGTGGCAGCAGGCGGTGGTTGCTGAGTGGAACAGTGCCTTCAGTGGACGCTATCCGTTTAACAACTCCAGCAGTGATGTATCCCTGCCGCTGCTGGCTAAATACCTCAATGCAGATTCCGGGCGTATTGCCCAGTTCCTGCAGACCCGCCTCAGGGGAGTGCTGCACAAAGAGGGCAACCACTGGGTGCCGGACAGCATCAACTCGCAGGGGCTGGTCTTTAACCCTGCATTCCTCAATGCCATCAATACCCTGAGCCATATCTCGGATGTCGCTTTCACCGAAGGCAATGCCGGCATGAATTTCGAACTGCGTCCGGGCACTGCTGATGGCGTGATGCAGACGGACATGGTTATCGACAGCCAGAAGCTGATTTATGTGAACCAGTTGCCGGCATGGAAGCGCTTCGCCTGGCCTGCGGATACCGAAGCACCCGGTGCGAACCTGAGCTGGATAAGCACGCAGGCAGGAACCCGTCAGTACGCCGATATCCCTGGTGCCTGGGGCTGGATACGTCTGCTTGATAAAGCTGTGGTCAGTGCTTATCCGGGCGTTGACAGCAGTTACAGTCTGAGCTGGAAAGCACAGGACGGACGCACGCTCAAATACACCCTGCGTACCGAGGCGGGCGAGGGGCCACTGGCGCTGCTGAAACTGCGTAATTTCCGTCTGCCGGAAACCATCTTCAGCACCTCCGGTGCAACATCACCAGACCAGGTTGCCAGTGCAGGCAATGATACAGAGGACGTATATTGATGAGCACGCTCAATGCCTTACTCAGCGCCTGCCAGACTGAGCAAGAGCCGCTGCTTGCGGCAACCCATGAGCGCGTGGCGCAGTGGGACAACTGGCTGCAGCCGCTGTCCGGTTCATCGCCCGCTGGCGAAGAACCCGGCTATGACGATGACTTCCAGCAGATGCGCGAAGAGGTCAACAAACTCTCCGGCGCGGATACCGAACTCATCTGCCGGCTGGCGGAGAAGCTGCTGACCAGCACTGCGAAAGACATTCGCGTCGCGACGTACTACTGCTGGGCGAAGCTGCACCGCGAAGGCGAGCAGGGGCTGGCTGAAGGGCTTGAACTGCTGGCCGGGTTGCTGGAGCGCTTTGGACCACAGCTGCACCCGCAGCGTGACCGCAGCCGTAAGGCGGCGCTGGAATGGCTGGCGGGGTCGCGTATGACGGATTCTCTCTCCCTGTACCCGGAAGTGGTCAGGATCGATGCGATGCGTACCACCGGGGCGCTGCTGCTGATAGCACAACTGACCGAAAATGAGCCAGATGAAACCCGTCCGGAACTTAACGCGCTGTACGGTGCACTGGAAAGTCGTCTGCAGAAAGCAGGGGGCGTGGATGCGGTGGTACCGCAGAACGCCAGTACCAGCGACACACCTGCCATGACCAGCCACAGCGACGCCCCGGCCATCGGGCGTATCACCTCCGGCCAGGATTTGCTGGCCCAGGCTCGTACGCTCACTGAATACCTGCGCGAGCAGCCGGATGGCTGGCTGTCAGCGCACCATCTGATGAAAAGCCTGCGTCATGACACACTGCGGGCCATCCCGGCCACGGATGCGCAGGGGCGTACACGTATTGAGCCGCCAAGGGCGGATCAGCGCGCGTTGCTTAAACGCCTGTACCTGCAACAGAACTGGGCTGAAATGCTTGAAACGGCGGACAGCGCGTTTTCCCGTGGTGCCAATCACCTGTGGCTGGATTTGCAGTGGTATATCCATCAGGCGCTGACGAAATCCGGTCAGGACACGCTGGCCGGTATTATCGCGGCTGACCTGAAAGGGCTGCTGACCCGTCTGTCCGGGCTCGAAACACTGGCCTTCAGTGACGGCACGCCATTTGCGGATGACGTGACGCTGAACTGGATCCAGCAGAGCGTGCTGGATTCGACAGGCGGGTGGGGCAATGACACTCCTTCCGCACAGATGTCCCCAGGCAACGATGACATTCTGGCGCTGGAGCCGGAAGCGGTGGCACTGGCCGACAGTGAAGGCCCGGATGCGGCACTGGGCTGGTTGCAGGCCCGTCCCGGCATCACCACCGTACGCCAGCAGTGGCTGCTGCGCCTGCTGATGGGGCGTATCGCGGAGCAGTACGGCAAAAATGAGCTGGCGGTGCATCTGTTTGCGGAGCTGGGCGAGCGGGCCGGTGAACTCACCCTTACGAACTGGGAGCCTGAGCTGTTGTTTGAGGTACAGGCCCGCCATCTGAAACTCCTGCGCCTGAAAGCCGGTCGCAGTGAGGCTGATAAGGCCCGCCTTACGCCAGTAATGGACCAGTTACTTGCCGGACTGATCGCAGTTGATCCTGCCCGTGCCGCCGTGCTTTGCGGATGATAATTAGTCATACCTTCAGGAAAGAAATCAGAATCAAGGGAAATTAAAAAATGAAACGTCTTAGAATATTTACTTGTTTAGGTGTGATGTTCTTGCTTTCAGGTTGTACAGCACTGCTGTGGGGAGGAAATAAGGTCGCCGAGCCAAAAACAGAGAGACATATTCAGATTCAGGACAGTGTAACCGGTGTATTTCAGTATAAAAACCTTGCTGTTTCTGTTGTTCAGGGAAGCAAAAAAACTACTGTTAACGTTCCCTCTTAAGGTGTTGCCTTTGTAGGTGAAAAAAATATATACATTCTGACCCGGGGGGCTGATGAACTTCTGTCCCTTAATAAACTTGCAACTCAAATTCCCCTGATATCAGGTCGGGGAGAGAATACCCTTAAGTTTCGGATAAACAAACCATCAGGCAGCGACAGCGTGCTTCAGTTCAGCGATGCTCTTCCTGTCGAAGTCAATAAATCCTCCAGGTTGCTTTCAACAGAAGAGTTAAAGACTATTCAGCATGCAGGCTTCCGGAGCAACGGTGTCCGGTATGTCAGGGACGTATATATCACGGGAGTGATTATTCCCAAAGTGAGCCTTAATTATGCTTTTGATAAGACTGAATCTTTGGTGAGAACGTACAGCGTTCAGTTTTATTCGCTGGAGTCTGGAACCGATTTTCACCCCGTAAATCTGGCGACCAATATTGTCGTTACCCCGTTAGCACTCACTGCTGATATTGTTTTTTTCCCGATATCATTAAGTCTGCTCCAGCTCATTAATGGCCCTTCACCATTCGGACATTAATCAAACAGGTGTTTTATGGAAGATTTAACCCTGCGCTATTTTGATGCAGAAATGCGCTACCTGCGTGAAGCCGCAAAAGAGTTCGCGCAGACCCATCCCGATCGTGCAGCGATGCTCGACCTGGATAAAGTCGGGACTCCCGACCCGTATGTCGAACGCCTGTTTGAAGGCTTTGCTTTCTCGATGGGGCGACTGCGCGAAAAGATTGACGACGACCTGCCGGAACTCACCGAGGGGCTGGTCAGTATGCTCTGGCCGCATTACCTGCGTACCATTCCGTCGCTTTCGGTGGTGGCGTTCACCCCGGCGCTGCATGCCATGAAAATGGCGGAAGTGGTGCCTGCGGGGCTGGAGGTATACTCCCGCCCGGTGGGGCCGAAGAGCACGGTCTGCCGCTATCGCACCACGCAGGATGTGATGCTCAACCCCCTGAGTGTGTCGGGTGTGACCATGGCCACTGAGCCGGACGGGCGCTCGTTGCTGCGGATGCGTTTTGCCTGCAGCACCCAGGCGGACTGGTCCCATGCGGACCTCAGCCACCTGAGTCTTTATCTCGGGGCGGACGCTCCCGTCAGCAGCCAGCTGCACCTGATGTTGACCAAACGGCAGGCCGCCCTCTATATGCGCCTGCCCGGGCAGACTGACCGTATCCGGCTTGACGGATATTTCTCACCGGGCGGTTTTCGTGACGAAGACTGCCTGTGGCCGAAAGGCGATACCGCGTTCAGCGGCTACCAGCTTCTGCTGGAGTATTTCACCTTCCGCGACAAGTTTATGTTTGTCTACCTTAACGGCCTTAAGGGCATCACGCCGCCAGCGGGGGCCGAGTATTTTGATATTGAAGTAGTGTTCAATACGCCATGGCCATCTGACCTGCCGGTCTCTGATGATGCGGTTCGTCTGCACTGTGTGCCGGTGATTAACCTGTTCACACTGGAAGCTGACCCGCTCACCATTACCGGGCTTGAAAGTGAGTACCTGCTGCGCCCTAAACGTCTGCAGGACGGACACACCGAGATTTTTTCGGTGGATTCGGTTACTGGCTCAAAGCGCACCGGTGATGCTGAGTACGTGCCGTTCAGCAGCTTCAGGCACAAGGGGGGGATGATGCGCCGTCATGCACCACCCCGTTACTACCACACCCGCGTGAAGCGCAGCGTGACCGGGCTGTATGACACCTGGCTTATCCTTGGGGGGCACCAGTGGGAAGATGACCGCCTGTTTGAGCGTGAAGCCGTATCGCTGCAAATCACCGGTACCAACGGCCAGCTGCCGCGCCGTGCACTACAGAGTACGCTGCTGGACCGCTGTGAGCAGGTGGTCAGTACACAACTTTCAGTACGCAATCTCTGCAAACCAACGCTGCCAGTCTATCCGCCTTCTGAAGACCGTTTTCACTGGCGGGTGCTGAGCCACCTGGGCTCCGGATTCCTGAATATGCTGAGTACCGCCGAAGTGCTGCGCGGGACGCTTGCGCTCTACAACTGGCAGGAAGATGAACTGAACACCCGACGTCTGGAGGCGATTCAGCATGTAGAGCACCATCGCCTTCAACGTTTTGAACAGGGCTACCTGCTTCGGGGGCTGGATATCGAAGTGACCCTCGACAGCAATGGTTTTACCGGCGAGGGCGATATTCATCTGTTCGGTGAAATGCTTAACCGGTTTTTTGCGCTGTATGCCGATATGAACCAGTTCAACCAGCTCACCCTCATCGTTCAGCCAGAAGGAAAATGCATCCGGTGGAAAGAGAACCACAGTCCGCGTCTGCCAGGCTGATAGAGCGGCTGGGTGACCGGCTGTCATATATCAACTTTTACCGCTTCTGTCAGTTGCTGGAGCAGAGCCAGCCGGACAAACCGGTTACGGGCAGCACCTGGCAGGTACGTCATGAGCCGGTACGTTTTCGGCCACACCCGGGGATGGGCTTCCCGGCCTCCGAAATCAAAGGGATTGAACCACCGGAGCACCTGCATCTGCCTCCCACGGTCCGCATCACCTTTATGGGGCTTTACGGCGTGGAATCGCCGCTGCCGACGCACTATATCGATGACATTACCCAGCGGCGGGAAGGGTATGAAGCCACCGCCGATTTTCTCGATATCTTCAACCACCGGTTGATTGCCCAGTACTACCGCATCTGGCGGAAATATTCGTATCCGGCAACCTTTGAGGAAGGCGGTAAGGACACAACCTCGCAGTATTTGCTGGGGCTGGCCGGGCTCGGGATTGACGGCTGTACAGACAGTATCGCAGCGCCAGCCTCACGCTTTCTTGCGCTGCTGCCGGTCATGATGCTGCCAGGGAGGACTGCAGAAGGCATGGCCTCACTAGTGCGACTGCTGGCACCCGGCACGCAGGTAAAAATCTGGCATCATGACAAACGCCGTGTGCCGCTGAGGCAGCCTCTGACCATGAGCGTCAGCCAGCCTGTCACCCTGACAAACCGTCCGGTGATGGGTAACTATGCCACCGATGTGAACAGCCAGGTACTGATGCGTCTGACCACTACCAGCCCGCCGGAGGTACAGGGCTGGTTGCCCGGTGGTGAACTGCACACAGACTTAATGGCGCTGCTGCATGTGTATCTCGGGTCGCGTCTCAGTGTGCGTTTACAGCTGTGTGTCGACCGTCGCCTGCTTCCTGACGCGACGATGAACAGTAAACCTGAAGCTGGTGCGGCGCAACTGGGTCGCACCGCCGTGATGCGCCCACTGAATGCGGCGAATACCGTCGTACACCCCAAAATCATAACTATCAGTCTTGGCCGCTATGAGCGGGTCCAGGAAAATATTCACCGCAGGGAGACCGATGAAGATGGCGATTACCGCTGGTAAATTTCCTCTGGCTGCTCTGGCCGCCAGTATCACACTGATGCTGACGGGCTGTGGGCTGACGCAAAAAGTGACAGACGGCACCGTTGCGGTGACCAGGTCGATTTTTTATAAACAGGTAAAGACCCTGCATCTGGATATTCGCGCCCGCGAGGCCGTCAACAGCAATGCAGGCGGCGTGGCACTGTCGACGGTGGTACGTATTTACCAGCTCAAAGACCGGAAAACCTTCGACACGACGGACTACCCGTCACTGTTTAAGGCTGACAGCCAGGCCATTCAGGCAGACCTGGTAGCGGAGAAAGATATTCGTCTGCAGCCGGGTGGGTCGGTGATGGTGGATATGCCGATGGAGGAAACTGCGCAGTATGTTGCGGTGGCTGGCATGTTTATGTCGCCGGACCAGGTGAACAATACCTGGCGGGTAGTGCTGAGCCGTGACGACCTCGATCCGGACAAGGCCCGGGTGATTGAGGCAGGTAACAACCGGCTGAGCCTGAAGGCGCTGAAAGATGAGTGAGTCATCCTGTCCTTCACTGTATGAAACGCTTTACGGCAACTTTACCGGAGGCCTTGACCTGCACCAGGTCAGTGAGCAGAACCAGGTGATTCTGTCCGTACTCGACAATATGCAGCGCATTCTTAACTGCCGCGCCGGTACGCTGGCGCACCTGCCGGACTATGGGTTGCCGGATATGATCAAAATTCTGCAGGGGATGCCGGGCACGACCCATGAACTGATGGGGATCTTATCGTCTGTATTGCTTAAGTACGAGCCCCGGCTTAAGAAAATCGATGTGGTTCTGCTTGAGCAGGCTATTCCCGGCGAACTGCGCTACGCCATTGATGCCGAGTTAAGGGGAATAGGCCTGGTACGTTACGGCACGGAATTTATGCCCGAAGGTTGCGTGCTGATACGCCACCTCAAACAGCAGCAATATCTTGATGTTCAGACCCGCCTCTAATCTTTTGACGGACAGTAAAAGCATGTCGGCAAAATCACGATTTTTTAAAAAACTGCAGGACCAGCATCCCCGTAATGTAGCCTTTGACACGAAAGCAGAAGCGGACATTGCGGCGTTTCGTGAGCGGATCAGTCAGCTTCAGGCGTCCATGGATGAGTGGCTTAACGGGACGAAGATGCACACCGAAGCCACAACCACTTCCCTGATTGAGTTCCTGATTGGCGGGAGCGCGTTTTCGGTGCCGGGTATTACCCTGCGCTACGCGCAGCGGAGTATCCGGTTTACCCCCATTTTTCTGTACGGGCAGGGCGTGACCGGCTGCATGGAGGTCTGCCTGTATACTGAGGCCAATATCCGGCCCCTGTACCGGCTGTTTATGCGCAGTGGCGGGCAGAATGACTGGACCTGGTGTCCGGCCGGCGTGCAGGGCGGCAATCCTGCCCGGTTTGATGAAGAGGCATTCTTTACAATGATTGTCTCTTTGCTTCCTGAGTAACCCTGAATCTGGCTCGCTTTGAAGTCCACGGACAACTAAAACATGCATGACGAACAACCACGCCAGGTGAGAACCGGCGGCGATCCTCGTTCACTGCCTCAGTTTGCGGCGCTGCGCGATGAGATGAATAAACTGACGCATCCGGCACGTCCGGACGTCGACTGGAAGCAGGTGGAAACACTGTCGCTCTCCCTGTTTGAGATTCACGGCGTGGAGCTGCAGACAGGGGCGTGGTATACCCTTGCCCGCAGCTATCTGACCCGCGTCAGGGGGATGAATGAAGGCCTCAACATACTGGTTGCGTTGCTGAGCCATCAATGGACGCAACTCTGGCCACAGCCGGTTAACGCCCGGGCGGAGATCCTGAATGGCCTTTTTCAGCGCTTACAGAAACTTTTCCGGACCTGGTCACTATCGCCGGCAGACTTTACCGCACTTGAACTGGCGGAAAGGCACCTGCAGGCGCTGGACGACATTCTGAAGCGTCAGGAACTCAGGCACGCCTGCAATCTGAGGCCTCTGTTGCAGCAAATACGCAGTGCCTTAAGTCGCCTGGAGAACAGTCCTCTGCAGGAGGAGACAACTCAGGACACGGCCTTGCCTGAACAAGTGCTGGTGAGGGGGGGTGAAGCGGCTCCACCTGCCAGCCAGCTGGTCTATGTCATCCATAAAGATCCTGAAGTAAAGGTGCAGGTGGCAGAAGCACCACCGGTTAAGCCGAAACGATGGCCAGCCTTTATGGCTGGCATGGCAACCTCGATGGTGCTGAGCGCAGCGACCGTTTTTGGATGGCAGGCTATGCATCGACCGGATGACGCCACAAAATCCATGGCCGCCTCCGTTGCCTGGCTGCCCGAACCCATGACTCCCCCGCAAATCGATGCTTTCAGGAAAACGGATAACAGCCGGACAGAATCTGCCATGTGGCTTGAGCGAATAACGAATCAGGTCAACGGGATCATGAATTTGTCGCCGGGCTGGCGGCTTCGCTATGGTCAGGGACTGGTTTCGCAGGCAAAGGCCTTGTGGCCGAACGATCCGGCAACCCGTCAGCTGATAAAACACTGGGAGCAATATCAGGTAGCCAGAACGCTGCCGGCAAGTCAGTTGCAGGGCTGGCATGAGGGAATGAAACAACTTCACGCGCTGTCGGCAAAGCTTGATGCGCTGGACCATCAGAAAGGGAAATACCTGACGGGTAGTGAGCTGAAGACGATGGTCTGGCAGATAACCAGTTCGTTTGCCAGTGCAGTGCCGGTCGAAGAGCAACTGCGACAACTTGTTACATCGCAGGAGGACGTTAATAAGAACGGGATCAATGTTGAACGGGCTTCACGTCATCTGGATTCTTTGAACCACACACTGGGACAGTTTTCGAACCAGTATGAGGATGTTCATTCAGAAACAGGCCCGGGGGGCCAATGATTCCAGCGCATTCCGTCGTTAAGCAAAAAATCGCGTTTGTCAGGGAGCAAGAAACGAATTGAGGTGTCGAGCTGATGGCAGGTAAAGCGCAAAACAGGCGAAATCATCTGTCCCTATGGGCAACTTCCGACAGAGGAAATCGCCATAAAACTGGGGCGAAGCGTTGGTGCAGTGAGACGAATAGCGTATAAATCCGGAGGGGGGATAAACCGGGTTCCCGGCCCTGGACGGAAGACGAACTATCGCTGATCTGTCTGCATTATCATAAGGGATCGGGGTATATGCAGGTACTGTTGCCCGGCAGAACAAGGCAGGCAATTCACTCACAAGCCAGTCATCTGGGAGTGACTGTCAGTAACTGGAGCGATCAGGAACGCCAGTTTTTAAAAGACCATCACGGCATCATGCCCATCAGTAAGATCGCTTCCATACTTGGCAGGAGTCCGGAGGGAGCAAGACGGATGGCTTATGGCATGGATCCTGGAAAAAAAAGCGAAGAGGCCTGCGAACCCCTGGACCGAGCAGGAAATGGCAATACTGCGTGTGCACTCGAATCAGGAAGCATGGATTCTGCTTCCGTGATGGTCAGCCATTCATGGTGTGAAATATTCATGAGCAAGTTCCTGATTGAGAAAGGTTTCGTTGATACTCTGGGTCATGCGTTTAACCGTTTCCAGCTTGTCCGCGGCGCGGGTGGGCTCCAGCGCCGCGATAAACTGGCGCGGTGATTTCGTGGATCGGCAGATCGCCGATATGTGGGAAAACATATCTGTTGAGTGAGTTCCAGATGTCCTGGAGCGTATGCGGGGTGAGGTTTCTGGAGCATTTGACCTTATACCAGTCACCTGCAATTTTTTTGAAGGTGTTCTCTTTCAGGCGCTGCTGTTCGAGCCGCTCGGCCTCTTTATGTTCCTGCGCATCAATTTCCCGGACTAAAAGCTCTCTGGCCTTATCGCGGATCTCGCGGGCGTAACCGAGAGAAACCTCGGGCCAGGGACCGAGGCTTATTGTTCGGCGCTGCTGAGCATGAGGATGGGGTAACGAAAACATCAGAGCTTAGAACCCTGTGGAGTGATATCCATAATGAAATGAATTTATTAGGGAAAATCGACTTCCTGGCTATTTTAAATTCAGCACGTTGGCCGAATAGCCACAGGATATGTCAGAAAACTGCGGATGCAAGCGAACAACTATGAACGACTACGAACAATAAAAAACAGCGAGTGATTACACTCGCTGTTTTTTCGTGGGGTAATGAACACAGGTACATCTGTTATGTGTTCAAAAATTTGATTGGTCGGCACGAGAGGATTTGAACCTCCGACCCCCGACACCCCATGACGGTGCGCTACCAGGCTGCGCTACGTGCCGACTCGTGGGTGCTAATACTACCGCTTTCCACACCGAATGCAAGGGGACATCCCGCTAACTGATTAATTATAAATCAGTTAGCGATAAAACGTTTCTCATCCGTGAGGACCTGTAGCAGCAGGCTTAGCTGCGGCTTCTGATCTTTGATCTTCTCGCCGCGTAAATCATACGTCTGATACTTGCCATTACTGTTCAGCACCAATGTCATGTCCGCCGTGGTGATCGCCAGCGTATTGCCATCCGCTGCGGTTACCCAGTAGTGGCGACGGTTGGCGTTAAACAGATCCTGCCCCTGGGAATATTCATTGGCAGGGGTGCTTACGTGCAGCAGTCGCTGCATCAGCGTGGTCATCACATCCGTATGATCGGTCAGGCTGTTAATTCGTTGGGCGGGGGTGCCCGGCCAATGAATGATTAACGGTACCTGCAGATGTCCACGCGACCAGTCGAAGTTGCGCTGTTCCTCGCTCAACGGAACACCCCGACCCGCAGTGATAATGACGACCGTGTTGTCCAGTTTACCGGACTCGCGCAGGGCGCCGAGTACCCGGTTTATCTGTTTATCGACATCACCAGCGGCACGGGCGTAACGGCGGACAAAATTCTTTTGATTATCTTCATCCACGTTGGTGCCGTTAAACGAAACCCACGAGAACCAGCGGTTATCTTCCTGGGCGTAACGCCCTAACCAGTTGATCCATTGGCTGGCGGTTTGCTCGTCGGACTGCGTTTGCACGCTCGGCATTGAGAAGTCTGACAGCAGCGCCTGGCGATACAGCGGACTGGTAAAACCGTCGGAGGAGAACAGTCCCAACTGGTAGCCCTGCTGATTGAGCGCCGTGATCAGCGCGGCTGGCGTGCGGGTGGATAAAATGCCGTCCATATAACTCGGCGAGACGCCGTAGAACAGGCCAAAGATACCGTTGTCAGTAGCGTTGCCGGAACTCATATGGCGCGTGAAGGCAATGTTTTGTTCGGCAAATCCGGCAAGGGCTGGCATCTGCTTTTCATAACGCGAATAGTTCAGGCCGTCGACGGTGATCAACAGCACGTTTTGTCCGGTCCCCATGTCGCGATAACGCAATTCGCTCAGCGGATACTGAACGGAAACGGCTTCCGGATTACCCTGCTCAACCAGACGGCGCTGATACTCCTGCGCGTCCAGCAGGCCGTGTTTTTCCAGAAAACGGCGCGCTGTCATCGGATAAGACAGCGGCAGGTTGGCGCGCTGCATGGTTATCGGGCGATAAAAATTCGCGTCGGCCCAGATATACACCACGTGCGAGGCAATAAACGACACGAAAAAGAAGGCGGCCAGCGGCCTGGCGAAATGTCGGCGCCGCGTCAGGCTGCGCAGCTTCTGCCAGCTCCAGGTGGCGAACAGCATTTCAATCAGCAGGATCACGGGCACGCTGATAAACATTAGCTGCCAGTCCCGCGCCATCTCATTCTGGTCAGGGTTAATCACCAATTCCCAGACGATGGGATTAAGATGCAAGTGGAAACGGGTAAATACTTCGCTGTCGATCAACAACAGCGTCATCCCGGCGGTCGCCAGAATGGCTGACAGGAAACGCATCAGCCTCTGGGACATGACGATAAACGTCAACGGGAACAGGATCAGCAGATAGGCGGCAAACACCAGAAAGCTGAAATGCCCGACGATACTCACATACGAGTAAACGCGACCGGCCAGCGTTGTCGGCCAGTCGGCGACAAACAGGTAACGGCTGCCGAGCGCAATAGCCAGCAGAATATTGAACAGTGCAAACCAGTGTCCCCAGCTAACCATCTGGGAGACTTTTTCACGGTAGCGCTGACGATGAGTTACCATAACGTGTCGTTCGTTTCCCCGAAGTCGGCTTTAGTGCGCTTTGTCGTCGTTGATCGAAGACTGCAACGCGCGGGCAAAAGAGTTGGCTATCGCCTGGCGCTGAGCCGGGGCAATGCTGGTGTTGATAAGGTTAGTGACCATGTTTCCCAACACCATCAGGGAAAGGTCAGTCGGCGCCTTATGTTTTTCCAGTACGTTGAGCATCTCGGTGAGCATCTGTTCAACGTGTTCGTCACTGTAGCGGGAGATTTGTGGCATAAATCGAAATCAGTTTGTTCATGAAAGGGCAACATATTACCGTAGCAGCAGTTTTTTTTCCGCTTTTTTATCCGCAAATAATTCGCATTACTGTGCTAAAGGCAAAACGGCGCGGCATCTTCTGTTGCGTCGCTTCGCGGGTGGTGGTTGAATACCGCCCGGTCTTAAAGGAGAGTTTATCATGAGTCTGGATATCAACCAGATTGCCCTGCACCAGCTTATCAAACGCGATGAGCAAAACCTTGAGCTGGTCTTGCGCGATTCATTACTGGAACCGACAAACACCGTTGTTGAGATGGTGGCCGAGTTGCACCGGGTCTATAGCGCGAAAAATAAAGCGTATGGCCTGTTCAGCGAAGAAAGTGAACTGGCGCAAGCGCTGCGGTTGCAGCGTCAGGGGGAGGAGAATTTTCTCGCCTTTAGCCGTGCGGCGACCGGCCGTTTACGCGATGAGTTAGCGAAGTATCCTTTCGCGGACGGCGGTATCGTCCTGTTCTGCCACTATCGCTATCTGGCGGTAGAGTACCTGCTGGTGGCGGTGCTGAACAATTTAAGCAGCATGCGTGTAAATGAAAACCTGGATATCAACCCGACGCACTATCTGGATATTAATCATGCGGATATTGTGGCGCGTATTGATCTCACCGAATGGGAAACCAACCCGGAGTCCACCCGTTATCTGACCTTCCTGAAAGGGCGGGTAGGGCGCAAAGTCGCCGATTTCTTTATGGATTTTCTTGGCGCCAGCGAAGGGCTGAACGCCAAAGCGCAAAACCGCGGACTGCTGCAGGCCGTCGATGACTTCACCGCAGAGGCGCAGCTTGACAAAGCCGAACGCCAGAATGTGCGTCAGCAGGTTTACAGCTACTGCAGTGAACAGCTGCAGGCCGGAGAAGAGATCGAGCTGGAGTCGCTGTCAAAAGAGCTTTCCGGCGTCAGTGAAGTGAGCTTCAGCGAGTTTACCGCCGAAAAAGGTTACGCGCTGGAAGAGAGTTTCCCGGCGGATCGCAGCACCCTGCGCCAGTTGACCAAATATGCCGGCAGCGGCGGCGGGTTGACCATTAATTTTGACGCGATGTTATTAGGCGAGCGAATTTTCTGGGATCCGGCTACCGATACGCTGACCATTAAAGGTACGCCGCCGAACCTGCGCGACCAGTTGCAGCGCCGCACATCGGGTGGGAATTAACAGACATAAAAAAACCCCGCCGCGGCGGGGTTTCTCTTCGACGTGTTGGCGATTACGCGCGAACGAAGTCGATGTGAGTCAGCTTCGGCTTGAACGCGTGGCGCTGTACAGCCTGAGCTTTAACTTTTACTTCTTTACCGTCAACAACGATGGTCAGAACTTCGCTGTAGAATTCAGCTTTAGCTTGCATGTTCATAACCTGATCGTGGTCCAGTTCGATAGCGATCGGGGCTTCTTTGCCACCGTAGATGATCGCCGGGAACTTGTTAGCGGCACGCAGGCGGCGGCTCGCACCCTTACCCTGCTCTTTACGTACTTCAGCGTTGATAGTAAACATTTAAATCTCTCTTTAATAATTCCTGCTACAGGCGACCCAGCAACAGGTAAGTGATCTGCTTTGCGTATGCAAAAGCGGGCGAGATTCTATACTCAAACGCCCGACACATCAATCAAAACTACGATTAACCGCGCAATTCATGCGCCCGGCGAAAGCGTCCTTCGTAATCGAACACTTTTTCACGCACCTGCCAGTACTGGCCTTTCATCCGCGCGACCACAAAATCGGGGTGGCGCAGCAGCGGCTGCTGCGCCAGGATATCCGCGGCGGTGATCCAGCGTAGCGGAACGCCCGGCGTGCGGGTATGCGGACGGATAAACAGCTGCTCAAAGGCGGTGCGCTGGGCAGGCGTCTGTAAGCGGAAGCGCTCGCTGACGTCCGCGCCATCCTCATCGTAATAGGTAATTTTCAGCCACTCGCCTTTCTCATCCTGACCGTGCTGCAAGGCCATACCGCTACAGCGCAACACCAGCGCGTCTTTCAGTTTCAGCGCCGCCTTCAGCATATCGTCGGGATCGACCAGCACGGCGTCGCATTCGCGGCAGCGGCGGGCGGCGATATCGTTTTCGGCGTTGCAATGCGGGCAGTTTTTGAAACGAAAGCGGAAGTCACACTGTTCGCGAAGCCCTTCATCATCCTCGAACCAGCCCTGGCAACGGCGGCCAAAATGCTCGATCAGCGTACCGTCTGCGGTGGTTTTCCCCCAGAAAGTATTGGCGAATCCGCAGGCGGGGCAGAACACCTGCACCGGCACGTTGTCACTTTTGCCTTTTGGACTTCCAACCTCCGGGGAATACAGGTCGTGCGGGTTTCCGGCGTAATCCAGAATCAGGCAGTCGGTTTTTCCTGGCGCAAGGCGCAAACCGCGCCCGACGATCTGCTGGTACAGGCTGACCGACTCGGTTGGGCGAAGAATGGCGATCAGATCGACATGCGGCGCATCAAAACCGGTGGTTAAGACGGAAACATTCACCAGGTAGCGAAAACGCTGCGCTTTGAAAGCATCAATGAGCGCATCGCGATCCGCGCCTGGCGTGTCGCCGGTAATCAGTGCGGCGTCCGTAGCGGGCAGCAATCCGACGATCTCTTTGGCGTGCTCTACGGTGGCGGCGAAAATCATCACGCCTTTACGGTGTTGGGCAAATTCGACGATCTGGCTGATGATATGCGGCGTAATGCGCTGCTGCTTTTTTAGCTCGCGGTTCAGGTCGGCTTCGCTAAACAGACCGTTGCTCTGCGCCTGCAGACGGCTGAAGTCATACTGTACGACAGGCATATCCAGACGCTCCGGCGGCGTCAGATAACCGTGTTTGATCATATAGCGCAGCGGTAACTCATAAATGCAGTCGCGAAACAGCGCCTTTTCGTTGCCGCGCACCATGCCGTGATAATGGAACTGATAAATCCAGCCTTTACCCAGGCGAAACGGGGTGGCGGTCAGCCCCAGCAGGCGCAGGTGAGGGTTCACTTCTGTCAGGTGGGCCAGAATTTGCTGATACTGGCTTTCTTCATCGTCGCCGATCCGATGGCATTCATCGACGATCAACAGCGAAAATTCGCCCTGGAAAGCGTCAAGATTGCGCGCGACGGATTGTACGCTGCCGAACACCACTTTCCCCTGACTCTCTTTGCGCTTCAGCCCGGCGGCGAAAATATCGGCCTCCAGCCCCAGCGCGCGGTATTTAGCGTGGTTCTGCGCGACCAGTTCTTTGACGTGGGCCAGCACCAGCACGCGCCCTTTGGCGACACGGGCCAGTTCGGCGATCACCAGGCTTTTGCCCGCGCCGGTAGGGAGGACGATGACCGCTGGCGTACCGTGGCGGCGGAAATGGTTGAGCGTGGCGTCCACGGCTTCCTGTTGGTAGGGACGAAGTGTAAAAATCATGGTCTCACAATGCGTAACGAACTCGGGTATAGTATGCCACGAATCGTTTTCCCTTGAGGGATGTTGTTAGCCCGCTATACTGGGCAAATAACGACGCCACTTTCGGGCACATTGCCCGTTTCCCGTATTTTTACAGGCAAAATCAAACTCATGCGACTTGATAAATTTATCGCTCAGCAACTCGGCGTCAGCCGCGCTATTGCCGGGCGTGAGATCCGCGCTAACCGTATTACCGTGGATGGTGAGGTTGTCCGCAACGCAGCGTTCAAACTGCTGCCGGAGCACAATGTTGAATATGACGGCAACACGCTGGTCCAGCAGCACGGACCCCGTTACTTCATGCTCAATAAACCGCAGGGCTATGTTTGCTCGACAGACGATCCGGATCATCCGACCGTACTCTACTTCCTCGATGAGCCGGTTGCGTACAAGTTACATGCCGCAGGACGGCTGGACATAGACACTACCGGTCTGGTGCTGATGACCGACGATGGTCAATGGTCGCACCGCATCACTTCTCCTCGCCATCATTGCGAAAAAACGTACCTTGTCACCCTTGAATCGCCGGTGGCCGACGACACCGCGGATCAATTCGCCAAAGGCGTGCAGTTGCATAACGAGAAAGATCTGACGAAACCGGCAACGATTGAGATTATTACGCCGACCCAGGTACGTCTGACCATCAGCGAAGGGCGCTATCATCAGGTGAAACGCATGTTCGCCGCGGTCGGTAATCATGTGGTGGCGCTGCACCGTGAGCGGATCGGCGCTATCGCCCTTGATGCTGACCTTGCGCCAGGCGAGTATCGCCCCTTGACTGAAGAAGAAATTGCCAGCGTGGGTTAAGCCCCCGCATTGATATATTCAGGAGCTAATTTGTGACCACCCGGCAGCGTTCGTCCATTGCCATCGTCTTTATTCTCGGCCTGCTGGCCATGCTGATGCCACTGTCGATTGACATGTATCTTCCGGCGCTTCCGGTGATCTCGGAACAGTTTGGCGTGCCTGCGGGCAGCGCGCAGATGACGCTGAGCACCTATATCCTTGGTTTTGCGCTGGGTCAGTTGCTGTATGGACCCATGGCGGACAGTCTGGGGCGCAAGCCGGTGATCCTGGGCGGGACGCTGGTGTTCGCGGCAGCGGCGGTGGCCTGTGCGCTGGCGCAAACCATCGATCAGCTCATTGTGATGCGTTTCTTTCACGGTCTGGCGGCAGCCGCGGCCAGCGTGGTGATCAACGCGCTGATGCGCGATATGTATCCAAAAGATGAATTCTCCCGCATGATGTCCTTTGTGATGCTGGTGACCACTATCGCCCCGTTAATGGCGCCGATTATCGGCGGTTGGGTGCTGGTGTGGTTGAGCTGGCATTCTATTTTCTGGATCCTCGCGGTGGCGGCGGTGCTGGCATCGGTAATGATCGCGGTGTTGATCAAAGAGACGCTACCGGTTGAAAAGCGCCAGCCGTTTCATATTCGCACCACGATTGGCAACTTTGCGTCGCTGTTTCGGCATAAGCGTGTGCTGAGCTATATGCTGGCGAGCGGCTTTAGCTTTGCCGGCATGTTCTCCTTCCTGAGCGCCGGGCCTTTCGTTTATATCGAGATTAACCACGTCTCCCCGCAGCACTTTGGCTACTACTTCGCTCTGAATATCGTCTTTTTGTTTATCATGACGATCATTAACAGCCGCTTCGTGCGACGTATCGGCGCGCTGAATATGTTCCGAACGGGATTGTGGATCCAACTGGCAATGGCGGTATGGATGGTGGTTAGCGCGCTGGCAGGGGTCGGGTTCTGGTCGCTGGTGCTGGGCGTGGCTGTCTTTGTCGGCTGCGTATCGATGATCTCTTCCAACGCTATGGCGGTTATTCTTGATGAGTTTCCCCACATGGCGGGAACCGCGTCGTCGCTGGCGGGGACCTTCCGTTTTGGCATTGGCGCGGTGGTAGGCGCATTGCTCTCTCTGGCCACGTTTAACTCGGCGTGGCCGATGATTTGGTCGATCGCGTTTTGTGCGACCTGTTCAATTTTGTTTTACCTCTATGCAAGCCGTCCGAAAAAACGGTGATCGCAGACACAACATGGAAGCCTGCTGGCTTCCTTTGTTGATGTACGTCAACGACAAATCCATCATTTCCCCGATATATGTTTATTTTATGTAAAATCAATTTATGTAAAAAGTCACATCATTGTAGTTAAAAAGGTTGAGTTAGATCGCAGAAACGGGTACATATAGCCCGCGAATGTGTCCCGACACAAAAATTTATTTCACAAAAGCCAAACAGGCCGGGCGGGACAAGGATCGCAACATTGTGCATCTGTTTAAGGACGGATTGTCAATGATGTGTTAATATGGATGTAAATAAATTGTGAAGTAATTGTACTTCCGGGGAAAGAAAGTGACATCATTACAGCTCTCAATCGTACATCGCTTGCCACAGAACTATCGTTGGTCTGCGGGTTTTGCAGGTTCGAAAGTTGAACCGATTCCGCAAAATGGCCAGGCCGTCGAGAATAGCCTGGTGGCGCTCAAACTGCTGAGCCCGGATGGCGACAGCGCATGGCCGGTCATGCATAAACTGAGTCAGGCGCTCAGCGATATCGAAGTGCCATGTTCGGTACTGGAATGTGAAGGCGAGCCGTGCCTGTTCGTGAATCGCCAGGATGAGTTTGCCGCAACCTGCCGCCTGAAAAACTTCGGCGTGGCGATTGCCGAACCGTTCTCCAACAACAATCCGTTTTGAGCGTCAGCTTAGCGCGAGAAGCTGACGCGTATACGCCTGCTGCGGCGCGCTAAAGACGTGCTCGCATTGCCCCTGCTCCACAACCTCTCCCTGTCTCAGCACAATTACCTGATGGCATAACGCGCGAACGACGTGCAGATCGTGGCTGATAAAAATATAGGCCAGGCGATGTTTTGCCTGTAGCGATTTCAGCAGCGCGAGAATTTGCGCCTGTACGGTGCGGTCAAGAGACGAGGTCGGCTCATCAAGAATGATCAGCGATGGTTTCAGTATCAGCGCGCGGGCTATCGCAATACGCTGACGCTGACCGCCGGAAAATTCTGCCGGATAACGGTGACGCGTCTCCGCGTCCAGCCCCACCTCGGCCATTACCGTCATCACCTGTTGCTCACGCTGGTCGGCAGACAGGGCAGGCTGGTGGACGCGCAATCCTTCTTCAATGATTTGCAGCACGTTGAGACGGGGATTCAGCGAGGAGTTCGGATCCTGAAACACTACCTGAATGCGATGCCGCACCGGCAACAGCTCGCGACGCTTTAGAAACTGCAACTGCTGACCGTCAAACTCAATGCTGCCCTGCGAAGAAATCAGGCGCAGCAGCGCAAGGCCGGTGGTGCTTTTGCCTGAACCTGACTCGCCCACCAGTCCCAGCGTTTCGCCCGGGCGCAGGCTAAAGCTGACGCCTTTTACCACATTATTGCAGGCTACCACGCGTTTGAGGACCCCTTTGCGGATCGGAAACGAAACCCGCAGATCGTCGACTATCAGCAACGGAGACCGTTCAGCGGGCAACGGGACGGGATCCCCCACTGGTTCACTGTTGAGCAAGGTTTGTGTGTAAGGATGCACTGGCGCGTTAAGCAGGATGTCCGCGCGGTTCTGCTCAACGCAGCGACCGTTTTGCATCACCGCCACGCTGTCGGCGAGCTTTTTCACAATGCTCAGGTTATGGGTGATAAACAACATCCCCATACTCAGTTCGTGCTGCAGTTCGCGCAGCAGTTGCAGGATCTGCGCCTGGACCGAAACATCCAGCGCGGTGGTCGGCTCGTCGGCAATCAGCAGCTCCGGTCGCGTCAGCAGCGCCATCGCGATCATCACGCGCTGGCGTTCGCCGCCGGAAAGTTGATGCGGGTAATCACCCAGCCGCTTTGCCGCCTGGCGAATGCCGACGCGGTCGAGACAGCTTAAGATCTCGGCGCGGGCAGCTTCCCGGCGCATACCGCGGTGCAATGACAGCACTTCATAAAGCTGTTTTTCCAGATTATGCAACGGGTTCAGCGAAACCATCGGCTCCTGAAAAATCATCGCGATCCGGTTGCCGCGCACGCCGCGCAGCGTCTTTTCGTTGGCGTGAAGGAGAGACTCGCCGTGAAAGCGGATGTCGCCGGAAAGATAAACCGTCGGGGGGGAGGGTAACAGGCGAAGAATGGACAGCGCCGTCACGCTCTTGCCGGACCCGGATTCGCCCACCAGCGCCAGCGTTTCACCGGCGTTCACCGTCAGCGAAACGTCGTTCACCACGGTGCGAACGTTCTCCTCGCGGCGAAAGCCAACGGTCAGATTGTCAATCGACAGTAACGGTTGCGTCATGTTATATCGCCTTATTCGGATCGAAGGCATCACGGACGGCCTCACCGATGAAGATCAGCAGCGAGAGTAAAATCGCCACCGACAAAAAGGCGGTGATCCCAAGCCAGGGCGCCTGGAGATTATTTTTGCCCTGCAAAAGTAGCTCGCCCAACGAAGGCGATCCCAGCGGTAAACCGAAGCCGAGAAAGTCCAGCGAGGTCAGGGTGGTGATGGAACTGCACAAAATGAACGGCAAAAACGTTAGCGTGGCCACCATCGCGTTGGGCAGCATGTGGCGGAAAATAATACTGCGGTCGCTGACGCCTAGCGCCTGGGCAGCGCGAATGTAGTCGAAATTACGGGTACGTAAAAACTCTGCGCGCACCACGCCCACCAGGCTCATCCAGCCAAACAGCACCGTAATCGCTAACAGCCACCAGAAGTTAGGCTGTACGACGCTTGAAAGCAGTATGATCAGAAACAGCGTCGGCATCCCCGACCAGACTTCGATAAACCGCTGTCCCCACAGGTCGACTTTTCCGCCGTAATAGCCCTGTAGCGCACCGGCCAACACACCCATTACGCTTGAGCACAAGGTCAGCATCAGGCCAAACAGAATAGAGATACGGGTGCCGTAGAGGATGCGCGCCAGCACGTCTCCGCCATTAGCGTCTGTACCCAACCAGTTTTGCGCCGACGGTGGCGAAGGGAAGGGGGTGTCGGTGGCGAAGTTAATGCTGTTTGCGCCAAAGCGAACGGGCGCCCAGAGGATCCACCCGCGATGTTCCAGTTGTTGCTTCAGCCATGGGTCCTGGTAGTCCGCTTTTGTCGCCAGCGGCCCGCCGAAATCACTCTCGCTGTAGTTTTTGACCAGCGGGAAGTACCAGCTTCCGTCATAGCGCACCAATAGCGGCTTATCATTCGCCACCAGTTCAGCGCACAGGCTCAGCGCAAACAGGACAAGAAAGATCCATAACGACCAGTAGCCGCGGCGGTGGTGACGAAAACGCGCCCAGCGGGCCTGATTCACGGGGCTTAAACGCGCCATTAGCGTCCCTCAAAATCAATACGCGGATCGACCAGCGTATAGCTGATATCGCTAAGGATATTCAGCAGCAGGCCAATCAGGGTGAAGATGTACAGCGTGCCGAACATCACCGGATAGTCGCGGGACACCGTGGCCTCGTAGCCTAAGAGTCCCAGACCATTCAGTGAAAACATCACTTCAATCAGCAGCGAGCCGGTAAAAAACATGCTGATGAAGGTGGCGGGAAAGCCGGCAATCACCAGCAGCATGGCATTACGGAAAACATGCTTCCAGAGAATGTTTTTTTCGCTCACCCCTTTTGCCCTGGCGGTGACCACGTACTGTTTGCGGACTTCATCAAGAAATGAATTTTTTGTCAGCATGGTAAGCGCGGCAAAGCCGCCAATCACCGTGGCCAGTACCGGCAGGGTAATGTGCCACAGATAGTCGGTTATCTTCTGATACCAGGGCAGGGTGTCGAAATTCGCCGAGACCAGCCCACGCAGTGGAAACAGATCGTAGTAGCTGCCGCCGGCAAAGAACACGATCAGCAAAATGGCGAAAAGAAACGCCGGAATGGCGTAGCCGATGATAATGAACGCGCTACTCCAGACGTCAAAGCGGCTGCCGTTATGTACCGCTTTGCGGATCCCCAGCGGAATGGAGACCAGATATATGATCAGCGTGCTCCACAACCCAAGCGTCACCGAAACCGGCAAACTGTCTTTAATGAGCGTCAGCACGGAAGCGCTGCGAAACAGGCTGTCGCCAAAATCGAAGCGGAGATAGTTCCAGAGCATGGTGAAATAGCGTTCATGCAGGGGTTTATCAAAGCCGTAGCGTTGGGTGATTTCAGCGATAACTACCGGGTCGAGCCCGCGGCCACCCCGGTAGTGACTGTCACTGATATTGCCGATGCCGGTTTGCGCATGGCTGGCCCGAACGCCCTCGCTCCCCGCGCCAGGGAGCGCCCCAGCCTGGCCAAACTCAATGGCGGCAATCGCCTGGTCGACCGGACCGCCAGGGGCGATCTGCACGATAAAAAAGTTAATGGTGATAATGGCCCACAGCGTCGGGATAACCAGCAGCAGCCGGCGAATCAGATAGGCGCCCATTTACTCTCCCTGTTGTCTGGAGGCGGGCAGTTTTGCCGCGCGATTCACGTCATACCACCAGGTATCCAGGCCCAAAGTATATATGGGGCGGATGGCGGGACGGGAGAACTTATCCCACCAGGCCAGTCTGTCTTCCGCCATATACCACATTGGCAGCATGTAGTAATTCCATGTCAGCACCCGGTCCAGCGCGCGACCAAGTGGAATAAGTTTTTCTTTGTTTCCCTGCGCGGCGATGATTTGCGCGATCAGGCGATCAATTACCGGACTCTTTACGCCGGGCGCATTATAACTGGAGTCAATGTATTCAGAGGCCCATGAGATTTGCAGATCGGAACTTGGCCACGGCATCGCCCGCCACAGTCGCGGCATCATATCGTAGTCGCGGCTACGCATACGGTTGGTGATTTGGGAATTATCGACCTGGCGAATATTCATCGTGATGCCCAGGCGCTGAAGATTATGCTGGAACGGTAAAACCCACTGACTGTTGCTGCCTGCGGAGATGAGCAGTTCAAAGATGAGCGGTTTCCCGGTCGCGTTGTTAACCCGCTGCTGGCCTTTCAATACCCAGCCCGCCTCTTTCAGGAGCGCGTCCGCTTTCAGCAGATTCTCTCGATCGTAGCCGTCGCCTTTGGAAACGGGGGGCTGATAGATCTGGCTAAAGATCTCCGGTGGCAGATCCTTTTTCATTGGCGCGAGCAGCACCAGTTCGTCCGCGTCGGGATACGCTCTGGCCGCATACTCGGTATTCTGGAAATAGCTGTTTGCCCGGCTCCAGGCGTTGTAAAACAGCGCTTTATTCATCCATTCAAAATCAAAGGCCAGCGTGATGGCTTCGCGGACGCGGCGGTCGCTGAACACCGGACGCTGGATATTAAACGCCAGCCAGCGCGTGTCCTGCGCTGATTCATTCTTCTGCTCGTCTTTGACGATGTACTGTTTATCAAAGTTTTTTCCCACGTAACGCGTCGCCCAGTTTTTCGCGTCGCCTTCCAGACGCAGGTCAAATGCTCCGGCTTTAAACGCTTCGAAAGCCACATTGTCGTCGAGATAATAGTCGTAGCGGATAGTATCAAAATTCCAGCGCCCGCGATTCACCGGCAGGTTAGCCGCCCAGTACTCTTTCACCCGCGTATAAACAATGTATTGACCCATTTTCCACTGGCTGATGCGGTAAGGTCCGCTGCTTAACGGCGGCGTCGATAATGGATCGCTGAGCTTATGATCTTTCCAGTAAGACGCCGGCATCACCGGCAGCGAGAACAGGCTGAGCATATCTTCTTTACCTGGCTTCGCTAACACCATCCGCACGGTCAGCGGCGCAATGGCTTTAACGGTCGTGCCTTTGTAAACCAGGCGGAACTGAGGAACGCCTTCGGTCATAAACTTGTGGAAGGTAAAGGCGACGTCTTTTGCCGTAATGGGGGTGCCGTCGTGAAAGCGGGCGCGCGGGTTAATCGTCACTTCCACCCAGGAATAGTCGTCGGCATAGCGTGCGCTCTCGGCAATTAAAGGGTAGTAGCTGCCTGGCTCATCATCCGACGTGGTGAACAGCGTGTCGTAAAGCTGCTCGGTACGCGCGCCGGGGTTGCCGCGCAGGGCATAACGATTGAAATTGTCAAAGGTGCCGATGGCGGAAAGGGTGATCTGTCCCCCTTTCGGCGCGGCCGGATTAACGTAATCAAAATGATCGAAATTAAAGGCGTATCGTGGCTCGCCCAGAACGGAAAAAGCATAGCTCTCTTTAATTGTCTGGGCCTGGATGCTAAAGGCCAATGACAGAACAATCAGCAGCAATACGCGAACGATCATTTGCAACGGGATTCCTTATCGTGACTGCCTGCCAGCGCAGGCAAGGGAATAATAGGGCAGGCTGTGCGTATTGTGAATCCGAGTTTGCGTATTACCTCTTCAGCGTAGGGGGCTCTGACACCCAGCGCACAAAATCGTCGAGCGGCAGCGGTCGGCTGATCCAGTAGCCCTGGAGGAAGCGAACGCCTCTGTCACGCAGCCATTTCGCCTGCTCGGGCGTTTCCACGCCTTCGGCCACAGTCATCATATTAAGGCGTTTCGCAAGGGTGAGCACGGCGTCAAGCACCGGTGAAGTGACCGTTTCCATACCGATCGCGTGAATAAAGCCGCGATCGATCTTCAGATAATCCAGGGTGTAACGCTCCAGATAAATAAGCGCGCTGTGTCCGGTACCAAAGTCGTCGATTGCGATTTCAAAGCCTGCGTTGTGCAGCCATTCAAACAATTGCGCGGCTTCGTGCTGCTGGAGCATGTCGCGTTCGGTAATTTCAAGCACCAGCTGAAAATGATTTGGCGGCATCGCGGCAGCCAGCTGGCGCACATCGTCTTTAAAGCTGCTGCTGTGCAGATGGTCTGGCGCGATATTGATGCCAAATTTCGCCCCCACGGGCAAAACGGCTTGTAAGGCAGGCGCGTCGCGTGCGATCAGCCTGAACAGATGCTGCGTCAGCGGCACGATCATCTGCTGCGCTTCAGCGTAATTGATAAACGCATCGGGGGGGATCTCCCCGGCGGTTGGATGCTTCCAGCGGAGCAGTACTTCGAGGCCGGTCACGCGCAGGGTTTGCGTATCGACCACCGGTTGATACACCACGTAGAACTGATCGCGTTTAATGCCGATCAGGATCTCCCTGCCGGGGCGCAGGCGCAGAGACAGAATGTAATAACAGAGCAAACCGGCGATGCTGCCGCCCATGCCGCCAAGCAGCAGGGCATACCACAATTCCGGCCAGGTCCAGTTGGTTGCGTACAGACGAATCGTCATCGGCACACCGTCAATTTTGGCTTCACGTATCGGGTTATCGCCCAGCTCGTTAAGGGTCAGCAAATGGTCGGAAAAGGTGGAAAGCGCGTTGTTGCCGACGATAATCGCCACACCGTCAAATTCCTCCTGCCTTGCGGTATAGAGCAGGTAAGGGGTGAGATTGATATTCAGTGAGGTGAATACGCCGCTGTTAACCAACAAAGGATTACGATACCAGATCGCCATGGCCGGTTTATTGGGCATCATGGGCGTACCCGGCAGGAGCGCCATATCAATGTCTTTGCTGATATCAATTGCGGGCACCAGTTCGTTCAGCAGCGTATCCATCGCGCCGGTCGCCGAGGAGCAAAAGGCTTTTTTTTCCTTCACCAGAAGAAATGCACGTACGTTCAGACTAAACGCGGCGCGGGAGGTCAGCTCTGAGCCCACCTGCTCGCAGGTGTTCAGGGTGAACGGCTGAAGGACATCAGACGTGGTTTTCAGGTCAGCAAAATAGCTGTCAAGATAATGCTGAATGTCGGAAATTAAGGTGTCGTATTTAACTTCTCGTTTATGCCACGCCATCAGAAATTGCAGGCTGCTGATAAACAGGGCAACGATGACCCCGGTAACCAGACAGGTCAAGATAATTTTTCGACCAGACGTTAAGACGCGAGTGAACATGATACCGGGTTTGACCTTACGGTTGCCGCTGATGGCGAAAATGACGTAATTACAAGACTATAGCCTGGATTGCTTCGGCGAGACATATTTTTCCCCAATACGGGCGGGGGACAGGGCAAAAAAAAGCACCGCCGAAGCGGTGCCTGCAATGTATTCCGGAGTCTCGTCAGGATAGCCAAGGGATAGCAACCTCACGATTAACTGCGGGTAAGAACCCGACGCGCTTCGTTGTAGCGCTTTTTCCAGTACGGCTCGTTCATGCTGGAGATGATGACGCCGCTGCTGGTGGATGCATGGACAAACTGGTTATTACCAATGTAGATCCCCACATGACGACCTGTTGATCCTGCGCGAAACAGAACCAGATCGCCGGTACGCAGATTGCTGCGTGACACCGATTTACCGGTTTCCTGCTGTTCGTAGGTGGAGCGTGGAAGCTCTAAACCAAACTGTTCCCGGAATGTACGCTGTACAAAACTGGAACAATCAATGCCTTTCTTGGAGGTGCCGCCGAGACGATAACGCACGCCTTTCCAGTCGGCATACTGATCCATAATCCGCGATTTTACATCGAGGTTACGCACCATACTCTCAAATTCATCCTGAGAAGCTTGCAGTGAAGAAGTCTCCTGACTCACACCAAGCGTCTCAGAATGCACATTCTTTGCGGTGTTAGATGGCGTACTACATGCCGAAAGCAGTACCGCTACTGCTACCGCGGGGATCCCGCGCAAGATATATCTCAAGAACGGTTGAGATTTGACCATTTTGTGTGTTTTCCCTTGAAGTCCTTAACGATAAATATCGTTATAAAAAATGCCAAACGTGACGAGACTAATTACCAGCGCACAATGAGACAATTCTTTAAGCACAAAAGTGTGGCAGAACGCACAAATTTATTCGCGGCAAGAATAATTCCCTGGCGAGGCAAAACGAGTCCGAGGTTACCGTAATGCAACAGGCTTTGCGAGCGATTTTATCTGAATTTTTATAAGAAATTGTGATAGGGAAAGTGAATAAACGGGATTGGTTAAATTAAGTACAAAAAGAGGGCAATATACGCAACTTACTCATTCATAACAGGAATAGTGTGACAGGAAAATGACAATAATAAAGATAAATTTACCTTGCACATCAGCAGAGGGATAAGCAAACCCCCTGATGATGTTAATCACTTTAATTTATTTGTTTAAAACTTGTTTGTTTTGACCGGGAAGATAATGGTCGAACAGTCCAATCAGCCGATCGCTTAATGGTGTCATCAGGCACCAGGGCAGCCCAATCAACACCACGGTCAATGATCCAACGACGATATCAGTCAGCCAGTGGGCGCCAATCATCACGCGCGGAAAAGCAAAAACCAGCGCAATAAGCAGGCCGATCGTGCCAGCGGTTTTGCCGAAATAGCGCAGCATAAAGGCGGCGAAAATAAGCAGCATCATGCCGTGATCGCCAGGAAAACTGTCGCGCGATGCATCTTTCGTCGGAATATGCAGCAGCTCGCTGACGCGATAAATGTGTTCAAAGCTGAGCGTTGGGCTGGCGCGTTTGACGGGCAGCAGCGCCTGGCCCAATTGATTGAGAACCACGGCGGTAAGCAGCATCACCAGACCTGTCATGACGATGCGACGGCGACCCGCAGGGGTCTCTTTGAGCCAAAAACTGAGCATCAGACAGCCCATCGCCAGCAGCGAACAACCGTCAAACGCGCGGTTATTGGTGAGCGCGACCAGCCACAGAAATGCGCGGCTTTCTACCAGCCTCTGATTAAAGAAGTGGAAAATGCTGGAATCGGCGGTGGACCAGATTCCGTGCTGAGCAGGAAGATACCAGCTCATGAATAAGGCCAGGCCTGCCGCGTTCAGCAGAAGTATCAGGGACAACCGGGTTTTCATAGTGACATCTTTTCGCTGTTTATTGGCGGCAGACAACCTTACGCGTGGTCAGCTAAACGAAGCTTCAACAATGCGGACTGCAGCGCATTCCAGTCGGCATCACGACTGGAAATCAGCTCAATGCGGCTATCCGGCGGGGCAACGTTTTGCGTTTCAATATGCAGATCGTCACCCTGGCGATTAATACGCACCAGCCCTTCCGGGATGCGCATCACCCCTTTCACCCGTCCAACCGGCGCCAGCCGCGCCCATTCCAGCAGGCCAATGGTGTCGAAAACGGTATCGGCATCGAAAATCCATCCGCAGGCCTGGTGCCCCTGTCCACTGTTGAGGCTGCGTCGCCATCGCTGCTGGGCTGGCAGACTCAGCGCCGCGAGCCCTCTTTTTTCCGGATGGCTGTGCGAGTGCGCTTCGCTGGCGGGGAGCGCTTTCAGGTTAAGGCGGGGTAAATCCAGCAACTGAGCGTCAATTTGTCCGTGATCGGCGTGAACGAGCTGGCGATTGTCGCCATTTTGCCGCCACCAGGCGTTCAGCGCGCGCGTGCTCTCTGCGCTTGCACGATCGCTTTTATTCGCCACCACGATATCCGCTGCGGCCAACTGGTCGCGGAAATTCTCATTGGCAACGGTTTTTTCATCCAGTAGCAGGCGTGGGTCGAGAAGACATAAGGTGGCGCGTAAGTCGATCCACGGCTCGTATACCGGCGCGGTAAGCAGGTCGAGGATCTGTTTTGGATGACCCAGCCCCGTTGGTTCAATCAGCAGACGATCCGGCTTTCCCTGACGCAGCAGGGTATTCAGGCCAACCTGCATCGGTAAGCCGTTAACGCAACACATGCAGCCGCCGGGAATTTCTTTCAGCAATGCGCCGCTGTCCGCGAGTAGCGCGCCGTCGATACCGACCTCGCCGAACTCATTAACCAGCACCGCCCATTTTTCTGCGGGATCTTTGTGTGCTAACAGATGAAGGATGGAGGTGGTTTTTCCGCTTCCCAGAAAACCAGTGATGAGGTTAGTTTTGGTCACGCCTGCTCCAGAACGATATGCCGTAACGATTTGCATTAATCCTGGCGAAAAAAAGCGGAAAAGAGAAGGGCGGGGCGAACGAACGCGGCATTCGTTCGCCTTAATGGCAGAAATTGTTAAATTTTTAACGTACTGATGACCGCCTGATGCGCGCCGTGCCGGGCAAGATGCTGCCAGGCTGTTTCAATAGCCTGCACAAAAACAGGGTTTTTCGGCAGGTCGCTACCAAAAACTTCCTGTAAAGTGAGCAGGTTTGCCACCTTCTCGTTTTCACCCACGTTGGCGACGAGCAGACGAATTTTGTCGCTCAGCGGATCGCGAACGTCAATTGGCGCGCCCGCGTCGTCAACGCCGCACACATAGCGCATCCAACCCGCGATGCCCAGCGCCAGCAGCGGCCATGCGCTGCCGCGTTCAAGGTGAATTCGAACCCCCGCCAGCATGCGTTGCGGCAGTTTTTGACTGCCGTCCATCGCGATTTGCCAGGTTTTGTGCTTCAGCGCCGGATTGGCGAAACGGGCGATCAGGCTTCCGGCATAGCGCTGCAGATCGACATCGGTAATGCTCAGCGTGGGCGCCTGTTCGCGCATCATCAGTTGATACGCGGCTTCACGGAAGGCCTCGTCCTGCATACATTCGCTGATATGCTGAAATCCGGACAGGTAACCCAGATACGCGAGGAATGAGTGGCTGCCGTTCAGCATTCGCAGCTTCATCTCTTCCCAGGGCCGGACATCGGTGACCAACTGAACGCCCGCGGTTTCCCATGCCGGGCGCCCGGCGACGAAGCGATCTTCAATGACCCACTGGATAAACGGCTCGCAGCTGATGCCGCACGGGTCGGCAACGCCCAGCGCCCGGGAGATTTCATCCAGCGTTTCGTCTGTGGCGGCGGGGACAATCCGGTCAACCATCGTCCCGGGAAAGCTGACATGCTCGCGGATCCACATTGCCAGCGCCGGATCGCGCTTTTCGGCCATTCCCAGCACCGCGTTTTTTACCACATGACCGTTGTCAGGAATGTTATCGCAGGACAGTATGGTAAAAGGGAGTAGCCCCCGCTCACGACGGCGGGACAACGCTTCGACCAGAATGCCCGGCGCGGAATGCGGCTCACCCGGTGAGTCAATGTCGTGCCGGATACGGGGATGGGTCAGATCGAGCGTGCCGGTAGCGGGGTCAACGCAGTAGCCTTTCTCAGTGATAGTCAGCGAGACAATCGCCACCTGCGGCTCGCAAAATTTTTCAATAATCGCGGTCAGCGAGTCGAGCTTTGCGTTCAGACATTCATGGACAGCGCCGATAACGATCGCCTGGTTGCCGTTCGCGCCTTTCTCCAGCACGGTATATAAATGATCCTGAGCGCGGAGCTGACTCATCAGCCTGTCGCCGCTGAACAAGCTGATCTCACAAATGCCCCAGTCGCCGCCTTGCGCATTCAGTACCCGGTCGGTAAGTAGCGCCTGATGGGCGCGATGAAACGCGCCGAAACCGAAATGGACGATACGCGAGGCGAGTCGGCTGCGGTCATACTGCGGCGTCCGGCCGCTATCGGGCAGGACGGCTGAGGCAATAGTAGTCATTTTTTATACACCTGATTAACGATAAATTAACAGGCTCAGTGTAAAGTTATATGACAACAAATTAAATTGGTAAGCCGAATTATTCCAGGGAATGTGAGCTGGATCAATCAATGATGCGGCCCTGATTGATCGGAGATGAGAAGCCTGTATGGTAGTCGTCATTCAATGACCCTATTTTGGTATAACAACTTGTGAGGTGAACAATGGAACAAACCTGGCGTTGGTACGGACCAAACGATCCGGTATCGCTTGATGATGTGCGTCAGGCGGGCGCAACGGGCGTTGTGACGGCATTGCACCACATTCCAAACGGTGAAGTGTGGCCGGTCGAAGAGATCAAAAAGCGTCAGGCGGTTCTGGCGGAGAAAGGGCTTACCTGGTCCGTGGTCGAAAGCATTCCGGTGCATGAAGATATCAAAACCCGTTCCGGTCAGTATCAGACCTGGATTGCTAACTACCAGCAGAGCATCCGCAATCTGGCTACCTGCGGTATCGATACCGTCTGCTACAACTTTATGCCGATCCTCGACTGGACGCGTACCGATCTGGAATACACGCTGCCGGACGGTTCAAAAGCGCTGCGTTTTGATCAGATCGCCTTTGCCGCTTTTGAGCTGCACATTCTGAAGCGTGCAGGTGCTGAAGCGGATTATACCGATGAAGAACAGCGTCAGGCGCAGGCGTATTTCAACGCCATGAGCGCGGCGGATATCGAAAAGCTGACCCGTAATATTATCGCCGGCCTGCCGGGCGCGGAGGAGGGTTATACTCTCGATCAGTTCCGCGCGCGCCTGGCGGAGTATGACGGCATCAGCAAAGACGATTTGCGTGAGAATATGGCCGTATTTCTGCGCGCGATTGTGCCGGTGGCTGAAGAAGTGGGCGTCCGTCTTGCCGTTCATCCGGACGATCCGCCGCGCCCGATCCTCGGTTTGCCGCGCATCGTCTCGACCATTGAGGACATGCAATGGCTGAAGGAGACGGTGGACAGCATTCACAACGGCTTCACCATGTGCACAGGATCTTACGGCGTGCGCGCGGACAACGATCTGGTGAAAATGATCGAAACCTTTGGCGATCGTATTCACTTTACGCATCTGCGCTCCACCTGCCGTGAAGACAATCCGAAAACCTTCCACGAAGGCGCGCACCTGCAGGGCGATGTCGACATGGTTGCCGTGGTGACGGCTATTTTGCGTGAAGAGCAGCGTCGTAAACAGGCGGGAGATCTCCGCCCCATTCCGATGCGTCCCGATCACGGGCATCAGATGCTGGACGATCTGCATAAGAAAACCAATCCAGGGTACTCGGCGATTGGCCGTCTGAAAGGGCTGGCGGAAGTGCGCGGCGTTGAACTGGCGTTGAAACAGACTCAGTTCCGCGATCTGCTGTAATGACGCGTTATTGACGTAAAGAGGCCTGATGGCGCTGCGCTCATCAGGCCTACAGCGAAGAGAGCACTGGCCGGATAAAAGGTTTACACCGCCATCCGGCTACCTCTTCTGTTAATCCGCGCGTCCCATATAGCGACGTTCTTCGATATGAATGCGGATTTTCTCTCCGGCGCTCAGGTATTCCGGTACCAGAATCACCAGACCGGTACTCAGGGTCGCAGGTTTGTTACGTGCGCTGGCAGAGGCGCCTTTAATTCCTGGCGCGGTTTCCACGATTTCCAGATCCACTGTCTGCGGCAATTCAAGCGCCAACAGTTGTCCATCCCAGAGCAGTACTTGCATGTCCGGCATGCCGCCTTCAGGAATAAACTGCAATTCCTCTTCGATTTGATCCTGGGTAAAGGTATAAGGCGAATAGTCTTCTTTATCCATGAAGACATATTCATTGCCGTCGATATAAGAGAAATCGACGCCACGGCGGTTCAGGGTCACGGTATCAACGATATCATCGCCCTTAAAGCGCTCTTCAACTTTCAGACCGGTACGGACGTCGGAGAAACGCATTTTATACAGCGTCGCCGCGCCGCGGGCGGTAGGAGACTGAATATCGATATCTTTCACAATCAGCAACTTGCCGTTGTAGTTCAGTACCATACCTTTTTTGATTTCGTTCGCTCTTGGCATCGAAAAGATCCTGTTGTGGAGATTAGCTAAATTATCGCGTCAAACTACTCGCGCCGGGGCTTTCAGGCAAGCGGAATTCGCACTTTTACTGGTGTACAAAAGGTGGTACTGTCCGGACGTCAAAAAAAGAGAGCCCGTTATGGAATGCCGTCCGGATTGCGGGGCGTGTTGCACCGCCCCCTCGATTTCCAGCCCCATCCCCGGCATGCCCAACGGCAAGCCCGCCAATACGCCGTGCGTCCAGTTGGACGCGCGCCTGCGCTGCAAAATTTTTGATTCGCCGCAGCGTCCTAAAGTTTGTGCCGGACTGCAACCGGACGCCGAAATGTGCGGACGCAGCCGCGAACAGGCGATGACGTACCTCATCGAACTGGAAGCGATGACCGCGCCTTAAACGTCTTTGATTCGTGCCAGACAGGCCATGGTGGCGATAATCATCACCAGCGCAAACCAGAACACCGCGTGGTAATTCCAGATCTCCGCGGCAATGCCCGCCAGCGAACCGGCGATGATCCAGCCCACGCGAATGGTGTTGGTATATAAGGTGGTGGCGGAACCCGCCTGGCCCGGCATCAGATCCTGAAAATAGAGCATGCCGATACCGCCAAGAATGCCGATATAGATAGCGTTCAGCAATTGCAGACCCAACAACACCGCCGGGGAGTGGGCGACCAACATTCCCGCATAAAAGCAGAGGCCCGCCGCGACGGCGATGCACATCAGCAGCCGTTTACCCAGACGTTTCGCGAAGTGGCCCGCAATCAGCATCGTTGGGATTTCCAGCCCGGCAGCGGTTCCCATCATCACGCCAGCCAGCTTCTCCGGAAGATGTAACTCGTTGATAATAAACAGCGGCATATTAATGATATACAGGCTGTTAGTTCCCCACATCAACGTACAGATCGCGAAAAGCAGCAGGGTATCGCGACGGTTGCGGCGCGGCGCTTCCAGCGCGCCGGTCGCCAGCGTGGTCTCTTTACGCATAGAGGGCAAGAAGAACCACACCATCGCGCCGCAGACCACAAACGCCACTGCGGCGCTCAGGTACATTACCGTAAAGCTGAAGCCCATCGCCAGCGCATAGGCCAGCGGCGGACCAATCACCCAGGCCAGCGATACCTGGGCGCGTAGGATCGAGCTGAACATTACGGCTTCCCGCCCGGTACGGTCGGCGTGCTCGCGGGCCAGCGCAAACATCTGCGGGTTGGCTGTCGAGCCAAAGCTGCTCAGGAACACCCCGATAAACAGCAGAACAAAGTAGTTGCGGTTCCAGGCGAATAACACGCAGGCCAGCATCCCCAGCGCGCAGCAAAAAACAATCAGCGTTTTACGATCGCCCTTTTTATCTGAACGTCCCGCCAGAAACTGGCTTACCAGTATGCCGATCACGGCGCTGCCGGTAAAAAAGAAGCCGACCATACCCGGTCGCGCATGCACTTCATCGGTGAGAAAAAGGCTCAGCGTCGGGGTCTGAAGCGCGCCGGCAATGCCGGTAAGAAAGGCGACAATAAGGAAGGCCGTAGACGTCAGGTCAAACGTTTTTGGCGCGGCGGCAGCGGGACTGTTATGCATGTTTCAGTATCAGTGAGGTGACGAGACGCGGAGTTTACGCCGCTTGTCAGAAAATAAACAGGTGCCTGAATCAAATTCGACACGAAAAATCAAAATGGCATTTCATTATGCAAAGCGAGTGCTGAAGCTGCTGAACCTTAAACGAAACGCGACCCGATTTGCTTCAGCAAGTCAAAAGCGATGGCGGAAAAATGTGCATTACATCTAAATTTTGCGATCAAAAATACAACTTTTCTTGCGTGCTGAAGCAGAAAGCGCAAGACTTCTTGAAACGTTTCAGCGCTGTCGTGTTTCACTCAACGAAGCCCGTTAGCGCCTTTTTTCTCATGTAAGCTGAATCGTTTCAATTCAGCAGGAGAGGAGAACCATGTTCCAGTTATCCGTTCAGGACATTCATCCGGGCGAACAGGCCGGAGATAAACAAGAGGCCATCCGCCAGGTTGCCGCCGCGTTAGTACAGGCGGGCAACGTGGCGGAAGGCTATGTTGACGGCATGCTCGCGCGCGAGCAACAGACGTCTACCTTTCTCGGCAACGGGATCGCTATTCCTCATGGCACGACCGACACGCGTGACCAGGTGCTGAAAACCGGCGTACAGGTTTTTCAGTTTCCGCAGGGCGTCACCTGGGGGGAAGGTCAGGTTGCCTATGTGGCAATTGGTATCGCCGCCAGCTCCGACGAACACCTCGGACTGCTGCGTCAGCTGACGCATGTCCTTAGTGATGATTCCGTTGCTGAACAGCTGAAATCCGCCACCACCGCAGAGGAACTGCGCGCGCTGCTGATGGGGGAAAAACAGAGCGAACAACTGAAGCTGGACAACGACACGCTGTCGCTCGATGTGGCGGCCCAATCTCTGGTTACGCTCCAGGCGCTGAACGCAGCGCGGCTGAAAGAAGCGGGCGCCGTGGACGCGGCGTTTGTCGCCAAAACCATCAACGAACTGCCGATGAACCTGGGACAAGGCGTCTGGCTGAGCGACAGCGCGGAAGGCAACCTGCGTAGCGCCGTTGCTGTCAGCCGTGCGGCGAAGGCCTTCGACGTTGGCGGCGAAAAAGCGTCGCTGCTGGTCACCGTTGCGATGGCTGACGATCAGCCGGTGTCCGTGCTGAAGCGTCTGGGCGATCTGCTGCTCGACAATAAAGCTGACCGACTGCTGAACGCGGATGCGGCGACAGTGCTGGCCTTGCTGACCAGCGATGAGGCATTGACTGAGGATCTGCTGAGCGCAGAGTTTGTCGTGCGCAACGAACACGGGCTGCATGCCCGTCCGGGGACCATGCTGGTCAATACGATTAAACAATTTAGCAGTGAAATTACCGTGGCAAATCTTGATGGAACCGGCAAACCGGCTAATGGACGCAGTTTAATGAAAGTGGTAGCGCTGGGCGTGAAAAAAGGACACCGTCTGCGCTTTACCGCGCAGGGGACAGATGCTGAACAGGCGCTGAAGGCGATAGGCGATGCTATCGCTGCCGGTCTTGGGGAGGGCGCGTAATGAGCAGACGCGTTGCCACTATCACTCTTAACCCGGCTTATGATCTGGTGGGCTTCTGCCCAGAAATTGAGCGCGGCGAAGTCAATCTGGTGAAAACGACCGGCCTGCACGCGGCGGGCAAGGGCATCAACGTCGCCAAGGTGCTGAAAGACCTGGGCATTGACGTCACCGTAGGCGGTTTCCTCGGCAAAGACAACCAGGACGGTTTTCAGCAGTTGTTCAGCGAACTGGGCATTGCTAACCGTTTTCAGGTGGTGCAGGGGCGTACCCGTATCAACGTCAAGCTGACGGAAAAAGATGGCGAAGTCACCGACTTTAACTTCTCTGGTTTCGACGTGACCCCTGCCGACTGGGAGCGTTTTGTTAACGATTCCCTGAGCTGGCTCGGTCAGTTCGATATGGTTTGCGTCAGCGGAAGCCTGCCGGCCGGCGTTAGCCCGGAAGCCTTTACCGACTGGATGACCCGCCTGCGCAGCCAGTGTCCGTGCATTATCTTTGATAGTAGTCGTGAAGCGCTGGTCGCGGGCCTGAAAGCGGCGCCGTGGCTGGTTAAACCGAACCGTCGCGAACTGGAGATCTGGGCAGGCCGCAAGCTGCCAGAGATGAAAGATGTGATCGAAGCCGCCCACGCCCTGCGTGAGCAGGGCATCGCACACGTGGTGATCTCCCTCGGGGAAGAAGGCGCCCTGTGGGTGAACGCGTCGGGCGAATGGATCGCCAGACCGCCTTCGGTGGACGTTGTGAGCACCGTGGGCGCAGGCGATTCGATGGTTGGCGGCCTGATTTATGGACTGCTGATGCGCGAATCCAGCGAGCATACGCTGCGCCTGGCGACCGCTGTCGCCGCGCTGGCGGTTAGCCAAAGCAATGTCGGCATTACCGATCGTCCTCAGTTGGCCGCAATGATGGCGCGCGTCGACTTACAACCGTTTAACTGACAGCAGGAGAGGCATAATGAAAACGCTGCTGATTATTGACGCTAACCTCGGGCAGGCTCGCGCGTATATGGCGAAAACCTTGCTTGGCGCGGCGGCACAAAAAGCACATCTGGAGATTATCGACAACCCGAACGATGCTGAGCTGGCTATCGTCCTGGGCGACCGTATCCCGGAAGACAGCGCGCTGAACGGCAAAAAAGTCTGGCTGGGCGACATTGCCCGGGCGGTGGCGCATCCTGAACTGTTCCTGAGCGAAGCGAAAGGTCACGCAAAACCCTATAGCGCGCCAACCGCAACGACGGTGGCGCCTGCAACCAGCGGGCCGAAGCGCGTGGTGGCGGTCACCGCCTGTCCGACGGGCGTCGCCCATACTTTTATGGCGGCAGAAGCGATTGAAACCGAAGCGAAAAAACGCGGCTGGTGGGTGAAGGTCGAAACCCGCGGTTCGGTTGGCGCAGGCAATGCCATCACGCCGGAAGAAGTGGCTGAAGCGGATCTGGTGATTGTTGCGGCAGATATCGAAGTGGATCTGGCGAAGTTTGCCGGTAAGCCGATGTACCGTACTTCTACCGGGCTGGCCCTGAAGAAAACGGCGCAGGAGCTGGACAAAGCGGTAGCGGAAGCGACGCCGTATCAACCAACGGCCAAAACGCAGTCTGCGGCGGCGGAAGGGAAGAAAGAGAGTGCTGGCGCTTACCGTCATCTGCTGACGGGCGTTTCCTATATGTTGCCGATGGTGGTGGCTGGCGGGCTGTGTATCGCGCTCTCCTTTGCCTTTGGTATAGAAGCGTTCAAAGTAGAAGGCACGCTGGCGGCGGCGCTGATGCAGATTGGCGGCGGCTCGGCGTTCGCGCTGATGGTGCCGGTTCTGGCGGGCTATATTGCCTTCTCGATTGCTGACCGTCCGGGTCTGACGCCGGGCCTTATCGGCGGTATGCTGGCTGTCAGCACCGGTTCTGGCTTTATCGGCGGGATTATCGCCGGTTTCCTTGCCGGGTATGTGGCGAAGGGGATCAGCACCCGGCTGAAACTGCCGCAGAGTATGGAAGCGCTGAAGCCGATCCTGATTATTCCGTTGATCTCCAGCCTGGTGGTGGGCCTGGCGATGATTTACCTCATCGGCAAACCCGTAGCCGGTATACTGGAAGGTCTGACCCACTGGCTGCAAACCATGGGCACCGCAAACGCAGTACTGTTGGGCGCGATCCTCGGCGGGATGATGTGTACCGATATGGGGGGGCCGGTCAACAAAGCGGCATACGCGTTCGGCGTGGGTCTGCTCAGTACGCAAACCTACGCGCCAATGGCGGCGATAATGGCGGCAGGCATGGTGCCACCGCTGGCGCTGGGGCTGGCTACGCTGGTTGCGCGTCGTAAGTTTGATAAAGCGCAGCAGGAAGGCGGCAAAGCGGCGCTGGTGCTCGGCCTGTGCTTTATCACCGAAGGGGCGATTCCGTTCGCCGCGCGTGATCCCATGCGCGTTCTGCCGTGCTGTATCGTTGGCGGTGCGCTGACCGGCGCGATCTCCATGGCCGTCGGCGCGAAGCTGATGGCGCCTCACGGCGGCCTGTTTGTGCTGCTGATCCCTGGCGCTATTAGTCCGGTGTTGGGATACCTGCTGGCGATTGTCGCCGGTACGCTGGTGGCGGGGCTGGCCTATGCGTTCCTGAAACGTCCGGAAGCCGAGATCGCCGCGAAAGCGGCATAAATCGAATTACCTCAAGGGCAGAGAGATCTCTGCCCTTTTTTTATCTCTGTTTTGTGTTCTTCCTCTCAAGTTTTTCCTCCCTAATAAACTGTCACGATAAAAAATTGTGATTCTGTTCATATCTGTCACTTTTGGCGCTTGTCAGCCCGTTTACTTTCGACAAAAGAGGTTTACCATAAACATGTGTTTGAATATGAACATGTGCTCAAATAGTTTTTGCTAAGGCGAAGTCAGGTCTTATTCTCGCTATCGTAATGGTATTTTCTTACCAGAGGGCGTGCTATGCGCGAAAAGGAATACATAATCACCATTGGTTCCGCCAATATGGATGTCGCCGGATATTCGCATGCGTCATTAAATTATGCGGATTCGAATCCAGGGAAAATAAAATTCACGCCCGGCGGCGTAGGGCGCAATATCGCGCATAACCTTGCTTTATTGGGTAAGCACTCCTGGTTAATGACCGCGGTTGGCGAAGATTTTTACGGTCGCTCGCTGCTGGCGCAAACAAACCAGTCGGGTGTGCATGTTGACAAATGTTTGATCGTTCCCGGAGAAAATACGTCGAGTTATTTATCGCTGCTTGATAATACCGGTGAAATGCTGGTGGCGATAAATGACATGAGTATTACCGACCATATTTCCGCAGCGTTTCTTGCGCAGCATCGTGATTTTATCCACGGAGCGAAGGTGATTGTCGCCGACTGCAATATCAGTGAAGACGCGCTGGCGTGGCTGTTGGATAACGCCGGTGGGGTGCCGGTGTTTGTCGACCCGGTCTCGGCGTGGAAATGCGTCAAAATTCGCGACCGCCTGTCCCGTATTCATACCCTTAAACCCAATCGTCTGGAAGCCGAAACCCTGAGCGGTATTGCGCTTGCCGGACGTGATGATGTGGAAAACGTGGCCGCCTGGTTCCACGCGCGTGGGCTACATCGTCTGGTGCTGAGCATGGGTGGCGACGGGGTGTATTACAGCGAAAAACAGGGCGACAGCGGTTGGTCGCCACCGATTAAAACGCAGGTGATCAACGTCACCGGGGCGGGTGACGCCATGATGGCCGGACTTGCCGCCTGCTGGATGGAAGACATGCCATTAATGGATTCCATTCGATTTGCCCAGGGTTGTTCCGCTATGGCGCTGGCCAGTGAATATACCAATAACCCTGAATTATCCGTTGCGAACGTCAGAACTCTTGTGGAGAACACCGAATGTCTGAATTAACGATTTCCTCTGAATTATTACAAATTTCACCAGAAGTGCAGGAAGCCTTAAATAACAAAAAACCTGTTGTTGCACTGGAGTCGACAATTATTTCTCACGGTATGCCTTTTCCACAAAATGCGCAAACCGCAATTGAGGTTGAAGAAACGATTCGTAAACACGGCGCCGTGCCGGCAACGATCGCCATTATTGGCGGCGTAATGAAAGTAGGGCTGAGCAAAGACGAAATCGAATTATTAGGTCGCGAAGGACAAAACGTCACAAAAGTCAGCCGTCGCGATTTACCTTTTGTGGTCGCCGCCGGAAAACATGGCGCTACGACCGTCGCCTCTACCATGATTATTGCCGCACTGGCCGGTATTCATGTTTTTGCCACTGGTGGAATTGGCGGCGTTCATCGCGGAGCTGAGCATACGTTTGATATTTCCGCCGATTTGCAGGAGCTGGCGCATACCAATGTGACAGTCGTGTGCGCGGGCGCAAAATCTATTCTCGACCTCGGCTTGACCACTGAATATTTAGAAACCTTCGGCGTACCGTTAATTGGTTATCAGACTACCGCGCTACCGGCGTTTTTCTGCCGCACCAGTCCGTTTGAGGTCAGCATTCGCCTCGACAGCGCGAAAGAGATAGCCCGCGCGATGGCGGTGAAGTGGCAAGCCGGTCTGAACGGCGGTCTGGTGGTCGCTAACCCGATTCCGCACGCGTATGCGATGGCGGAAGAAAAAATCAATGCCGCCATTGACCAGGCGGTCCGGGAAGCCGAAGAGCAGGGCGTAGTGGGCAAAGAAAGCACGCCGTTCCTGCTGGCGCGCGTGGCGGAGCTGACCGGAGGCGACAGCCTGAAGTCGAATATTCAGCTGGTGTTCAATAACGCCGTTCTGGCCTGTGAGATTGCTAAAGAGTATCAGCGTCTCGCCTGATCACACACGGGCAGGATGCGGTCGCCCGAAATAACCAAAACCTGGCTTCGCGCCGGGTTTCCTGGCATGAAGGGAAATCATTATGGACGTCATGAGAAGTCTCGTGGGTATGGCGGTACTGCTGGCGATCGCATACTTACTGTCAGTGAATAAAAAACGCATCAGTTTACGCACCGTGGGCGCAGCGCTGGTTTTGCAAATCGCCATTGGCGGTATCATGCTCTATTTTCCCCCCGGGAAATGGCTTGTGGAGCAGGCCGCGCTGGGTGTGCACAAGGTCATGTCTTACAGCGACGCGGGCAGCGCATTTATCTTTGGCTCTCTGGTTGGGCCAAAAATGGATGTGCTGTTTGACGGCGCAGGGTTTATTTTCGCCTTCCGCGTGCTGCCCGCCATTATCTTTGTCACCGCGCTGATCAGTCTGCTGTACTACATCGGCGTCATGGGCCTGCTGATCCGCATTCTGGGCGGTATTTTCCAGAAAGCGCTGAATATCAGCAAGATTGAGTCGTTTGTGGCGGTTACCACCATTTTCCTCGGGCAAAATGAGATCCCGGCGATTGTAAAGCCGTTTATCGATCGCCTTAACCGCAACGAACTGTTCACCGCAATCTGTAGCGGGATGGCCTCCATTGCCGGTTCGATGATGATTGGCTACGCCGGAATGGGCGTACCGATTGATTATCTGTTGGCGGCATCGTTAATGGCGATCCCCGGTGGGATCCTGTTCGCCCGTATTCTCAGTCCGGCAACCGAAGAATCCCGGGTTAGCTTTGAGAATCTTTCATTCACCGAGACGCCGCCCAAAAGTATTATTGAGGCCGCCGCCAGCGGCGCAATGACCGGACTGAAAATTGCCGCCGGGGTGGCGACGGTCGTGATGGCGTTTGTGGCGATAATCGCGCTGATTAACGGCATTATCGGCGGCATCAGCGGCTGGGCGGGTTTTGGTCCGGCAACGCTGGAGGGCATTTTCGGCTACATTCTTGCACCGCTGGCGTGGATTATGGGCGTTGACTGGAGCGATGCGACGCTGGCCGGCAGCCTGATCGGGCAGAAGCTGGCGATCAATGAGTTTGTCGCGTATCTGAATTTCTCGCCATATTTGCAGGCCGGGAGCACGCTGGATGTGAAAACCATCGCCATTATCTCTTTCGCGCTCTGCGGGTTTGCTAACTTTGGCTCGATTGGCGTGGTTGTCGGGGCGTTTTCGGCCATTTCTCCCCAGCGCGCGCCGGAGATTGCGCAGTTAGGTATGCGGGCGCTGGCGGCGGCCACACTCTCTAACCTGATGAGCGCGACAATCGCCGGGTTCTTTATCGGGCTGGCGTAGCGAACAGAGCCGGACAGCAACGCTTCGCGTCCTGTCCAGCCAGAAAGAAGCACCGCGCCATCAGGCGCTGTGCTCTAACAAATACGCGGCGTTATCGGCAGACAGGGTAGGGTTGTTGATGCTGACGCTGGCGCGCGAAAGCGCCGCACAGGCCATAGCAAACTGCGCGCTTTCGCGGAAATCGTTGCCTTCCAGGAAGCTGTAAATCAGCCCGGCCATAAAACCGTCGTCAGCGCCGAAGCTGTCGACGACCGTGTGCGCAGGCGGTGTGAGCAGGAACTGCTCGCCGTCTTTCTGGCTACAAAATACCGACTCATCTTCCAGACAGACGAAAATCTGCTGAACGCCCTGCTGATGCAACGCATTAACGGCGGCAATCCGATCCGCTTCGTTGTGAACAGGGTGGCCCCACAATATTTCCAGCTCTTTTTGCGTGGGTTTCAGCGTATGAATGCGCGTGAACCAGGTTTTCACTTTTGTGGCCTTAAACTCTGACACCGTATCGATAAACACCGGAATATCGTCGGCCACCGTAAAGACCCACTCAATGGCTTCCGGGGTCAGGTTGCAATCGGCAAGCACCACGCCGGAATGGCGGATTAAGTCGCGGGAACTGTTCAGTAACTGCGGCGTCAGCTGTTGCAGGATATGGGTATCGTTAATCGCCAGCACCGTCTCTTCCTGCTGGTTGGCGATGGAGAGATAGGTGGAGGTGTTATGCCCATGCAGCCGGATACAGCTGGAAATATTCACCCCAGCCTGGCGCGTTTGCTCCAGCAGCGTTTCACCGTAAAAATCACTGCCGACGGCGGAAATCAGATGCACGTCGCGCCCTAACAGCGCGAGGTTATGGGCGATATTGCGCCCCACGCCGCCCGCGGAGCACTGGATGCTGCCGGGATTCGACGCCGCCTGGGGATAATGGATATCCGCCACGCCGCGAATATCCATGTTGATCGCCCCGACCACCACACAGTACGCCTGTTCGGTGAGGATATACCCTTTGCCTTTAATCACCCCTTTTCGCATTAAATCCATGATATGCGCGGCAACGCGGGAGCGGCTGATCTGCAGGATATCCGCGATTTCATTTTGCTGAATCAGAGGATTGCGGCGCAGGATTTTAAGGATCTGTTTTTCCCTGTCGTTCATGACAACGCTTCCGCCTGTTCAGTTTGCTGCGCCTTTAGCCAGGCGATCTCCTCGGCCCAGATATCCGGGTTGATGGTTTCAAGGATCAGCGGGATGCCGTCAAAGCGCGGATCCTGCATGATCCAGCGGAACGCGTCGTGACCAATGTTGCCTTCCCCTAAGCTATGATGGCGGTCAACGCGGCTGCCGAAGGCGCTTTTAGCATCGTTAAGGTGCATGCCGCGCAAATAGCGAAAGCCGACGATTCGCTCAAATTCGGCGAAGGTTTTCTCGCACGCGTCTGCGGAACGTAAATCGTAGCCTGCCGCGAAAGCGTGACAGGTGTCGATGCATACCCCGACGCGTGACTTGTCTTCCACGCCATCGATAATCGCCGCGAGGTGTTCAAATTTAAACCCGAGGTTGCTGCCCTGACCGGCGGTATTTTCAATGACCGCGGTCACGCCATCGGTACGCGAGAGTGCGATGTTGATTGACTCGGCAATCTTTGCCAGACACGCCTCTTCCGCAATCTGCTGGAGATGGCTGCCCGGGTGGAAGTTCAGTAGCGACAACCCCAACTGCTCGCAGCGCTGCATTTCATCGAGAAACGCGTCGCGGGATTTTTCCAGCGCGTCGCTGACCGGGTGACCGAGATTAATCAGATAGCTGTCGTGCGGCAGAATTTGCGCGGAGGTGTAGTGGTACTTCTCGCAGGCGGCTTTGAAGTCATCAATGATTTGCGCGGTAAGCGGGGCGGCGCGCCACTGGCGCTGATTCTTGGTAAATAAAGCAAAGGCCGTCGCGTCGATTTCCGCGGCGCGAATCGCGGCGTTTGCCAGGCCGCCAGCCGCGCTGACGTGCGCTCCGATGTATTTCATAAGGGACTCCTGTTAACCCGCCTACGCAACCATGATAAAACGTGAAGGACGTTGCGTATCTGATAAAGACAATCTCCAATCATAACGGGTTAACAGGGGGGGAATGTAGCAGTTTATGCAATAACGTGATGAACCAGGATGTTAATCACGCCGCCGCCTACAATCAGCCAGGCAAACAGCACCAGCGCCATCAGCAGCGGCTTCGCTCCCGCTTTTTTCAGCGCGCTCACGTGGGTGGTAAGCCCCAGCGCCGCCATCGCCATCGCCAGCAGTACCGTGTCCAGCGTGATCAACATATCGACCACCGCCTTCGGTAACAGGTGGAACGAGTTGAAAATCGCCACCACGATGAACAGAATCGCAAACCATGGAATGGTAATTTTGCTTTTTTCCGCACCGCTTGCCGGGGAAAGCTGTTTTACCCGCGCCGCCAGGAAAATCAGGAACGGCGCCAGCATCATCACGCGCAGCATTTTAGCAATCACCGCCGCGTTTTCCGCATCCGGATTAATTGCATGTCCGGCGGCAACCACCTGCGCCACTTCATGCATGGTTGACCCTATGTAAATGCCGTAGGTTTCCGGGCTGAACCAGTGCGCCAGCAGCGGATACATCGCCGGGTAGAGGAAGATCGCCAGCGTACCGAAGATCACCACCGTCGCCACCGCAACCGTCACTTTGCTCGCTTCTGCCTTGACGACAGGTTCGGTCGCCAGTACGGCCGCCGCGCCGCAGATACTGCTGCCCGCGCCAATCAACCAACTGGTATGACGGTCCAGACCAAAGACCTTCTGCCCGAGGAAGCAGGCCAGCATAAAGGTGCTGGAAAGGGTCAGAATATCGATCAGGATCCCACTTACCCCGACGTCGGCAATTTGCGCGAAGGTCAGGCGAAAGCCGTAAAGAATGATCCCCAGACGTAACAGATGCTGCTTGGCAAACAGCACGCCGCCGTCACAACTTTTCCAGATGTGCGGGTATACGGTGTTACCTATCACCATGCCCAACAGAATAGCTAAGGTGAGGGCGCTGAACCCGGCCCCCGCTACGGCGGGAATGGAACCACCCCACAGGGCCACCCCGGTAATCACTGCACTCAGGGCGAGCCCCGGAATAAAATGCCACACAGTACGACGATGATTCGTTAAGGTGAGTTCTGTCATAACCTTCTCCTTTATCTGGGCAAAAGATTACGGCGATCTGGTTTAAAAATAAAATTGATTATATATTTATAATTAATCTTTATAAGTGGTAAGCGACCATGCACATCACCCTGCGACAACTGGAAGTATTCACCGAAGTTTTAAAAAGCGGCTCGACAACCCAGGCATCGGTGATGCTGGCGCTGTCGCAATCGGCGGTCAGCGCGGCGCTCACCGACCTGGAAGGACAGCTTGGCGTTCAGCTATTTGACCGGGTGGGAAAGCGGCTGGTGGTGAACGAACACGGGCGATTGTTGTACCCACGGGCGCTGGCGCTGCTGGAGCAGGCCTCGGAAATTGAACAACTGTTTCGCGAAGATAACGGCGCTCTTCGGGTCTATGCGAGCAGCACCATTGGTAACTATATTCTTCCTGCGGTTATTGCCCGTTATCGTCATGACTTCCCGGATTTACCGCTGGAGCTGAGCGTGGGTAACAGTCAGGATGTGATCACCGCGGTGCTCGATTTTCGCGTCGATATCGGCCTGATCGAAGGGCCATGTCACAGTACGGAAATCATTTCGGAGCCGTGGCTTGAGGATGAGCTGGTGGTGTTTGCCGCGCCCTCTTCACCGCTGGCGCAAAAACCGGTGACGCTGGAGCAGCTTGCCGCCGCCCCCTGGATCTTGCGCGAACGGGGTTCCGGCACGCGGGAAATCGTGGACTACCTGCTGTTGTCGCATTTACCCAAATTTGAAATGGCGATGGAGCTGGGAAATTCGGAAGCCATTAAGCACGCCGTACGCCACGGACTGGGCATCAGTTGCCTGTCGCGGCGGGTGATTGAAGAACAGTTGCACGCCGGCACGCTGAGCGAAGTAGCGGTACCGCTGCCGCGGCTGGTGCGTACCCTGTGGCGCATTCACCATCGCCAGAAACACCTGTCAAACGCGCTGCTGCGCTTTTTACGCTACTGCGAATAACTTCCGCAAGCGGGAGGCGGTCTCTCCTCTATCCGACATCCTCTTCGCGTCCTTAACGAACCGGGACGCGAAATCGTCCTGTCCGGCCTACACTTTAGTGCTTTACTTATAATCCGCGGCCAGTCATGAAGGTCTCTTATAACTGCGCATTTGTGCCGGAAGGATGGCGTTTCGTCTGCTACAATCGCGCCTCATTTTTTGGATGGACAGCATTTTCACATGGTTTCCAAAACTAAAACCACAGAAGCGCCCGCGTTACGTCGCGAACTGAAGGCGCGCCACCTGACGATGATCGCCATCGGCGGCTCTATCGGTACGGGGCTTTTCGTTGCATCTGGCGCAACCATTTCAGCAGCGGGTCCAGGCGGCGCGCTGTTTTCCTATATCCTGATTGGCCTGATGGTCTACTTCCTGATGACCAGTCTTGGCGAACTGGCGGCGTATATGCCGGTTTCAGGTTCGTTTGCCACCTATGGCCAGAACTATGTTGAAGAAGGCTTTGGCTTTGCGCTGGGCTGGAACTACTGGTACAACTGGGCGGTAACGATCGCTGTTGACCTGGTCGCCGCGCAACTGGTGATGAGCTGGTGGTTCCCGGACACGCCCGGCTGGATCTGGAGCGCGCTGTTCCTTGGGGTGATTTTCCTGTTGAACTACATCTCGGTACGCGGGTTTGGTGAAGCGGAATACTGGTTCTCGCTGATCAAAGTGGCGACGGTAATCATCTTTATCATCGTGGGCATCATGATGATTGTCGGTATTTTCAAAGGCACGCAGCCGGTGGGCTGGAGCAACTGGACAACCGGCGATGCGCCGTTTGCGGGCGGCTTTGCGGCGATGATCGGCGTGGCGATGATTGTCGGCTTCTCCTTCCAGGGGACTGAGCTTATCGGTATCGCCGCCGGTGAGTCTGAAGATCCGGAAAAAAACATTCCGCGCGCGGTACGTCAGGTGTTCTGGCGAATCCTGTTGTTCTACGTCTTCGCGATCCTGATTATCAGCCTGATCATTCCGTATACCGATCCGAGCCTGCTGCGTAACGATGTGAAAGACATCAGCGTCAGTCCGTTCACGCTGGTGTTCCAGCATGCGGGTCTGCTTTCGGCGGCGGCGGTAATGAATGCGGTGATCCTGACGGCGGTACTGTCGGCGGGTAACTCCGGGATGTATGCGTCAACCCGTATGCTTTACACCCTGGCCTGCGACGGTAAAGCGCCGCGTATTTTCGCGAAGCTGTCCCGCGGCGGGGTACCGCGTAACGCGCTGTATGCCACCACCGTGATTGCCGGTCTGTGCTTCCTGACCTCCATGTTCGGAAACCAGACGGTCTATTTGTGGTTGCTCAACACCTCGGGGATGACCGGTTTTATCGCCTGGCTGGGGATTGCGATCAGCCATTATCGCTTCCGTCGCGGCTATGTTATGCAGGGCAACGATATTAACGACCTGCCGTATCGTTCAGGCTTCTTCCCGCTGGGACCCATCTTCGCTTTTGTGCTGTGCCTGATCATTACGCTCGGCCAGAACTACGAAGCATTCCTGAAAGACACCATTGACTGGGGCGGCGTCGCGGCAACCTACATTGGTATCCCGCTGTTCCTGATTATCTGGTTTGGCTACAAGCTGGTAAAAGGCTCTCGTTTTGTTCGCTACAGCGAAATGCAGTTCCCCGAACGCCTGAAGAAACCGCGCTAAGCACTTACCTGTAGGCCGGAAAAGACTATTGCATCGCCTTCCGGCAAACAAAAAACCCCGACATAAATCATGCCGGGGTTTTTTTATGCTCTCAGCCTCAGAAGTTATACGTCAGCCCCACCGTATAGCGACGGCCATCCAGTACCGTGTCATACGTGTCGTAATCGATCTGTTTATCCAGAACGTTATACACCCCGGCGGTCACCAGCAGGTTTTTATTCGCGTTATAGCGCAGGCCAACATCCACCTGGGTATACGACGGCGTGCCCTGCGACATCGAGGTTCGGCTCAGGTATTCAGAGGTTTTACCGCGGAAGTTCACCCGGCTCCAGAAACCCACGTCCTGTGTGGCCTGCCAGTCCAGCGTAGTGTTGAACATATGCTTAGGCATTTTGTTTAACGGTTTGCCAGAAAACTGTCCGCTCTTTTGTTCTGATTCGGTATAGGTATAGTTCGCCGTCCAGTTGATATCGGGGGTGATTTTCCAGCCGAAGGTGGATTCCACGCCGCGCATAGTGGCTTCATCAACGTTGACGCGATCGCTGACAAAATCATACTGGGTGCTGCCGATGGTGCAGGCCGGGTCGGCGCTGCTGTTACAGCGGCGTACTTCGGTGATTTTATCTTTGAAATCGGTATTGAACAGGGTGACGCCTGCGTTAAGGTTTTCACCGTTATCCCACAGCAACGCCAGCTCTTCGCTCAGGCTTTTTTCCGGTTTCAGGTCCGGGTTGCCCACGATGATTCCGTTCAGACGGCCCCCGCCGGTGACCTGCCCCCAGCTTGCAGAGGACTGACGCAGATCCGGCGCGCGATAGCCCGCAGATACACCGCCTTTCAACGTCCATTGATCGTTCAGATGCCAGACGCCGTAACCGCGCGGTGTCCAGTTATCGCCGTAGTTTTCGTCTTTATCCATCCGAATGCCGCCGGTCAGCGTGAAGCTGTCGGTCATCGCCCATTCGTCTTCCGCAAACAGCGCCCAGCTCCAGCGGGTGAGTTTGTTCAGACCGTCTGCCGCTTCCAGTTGGTTGCCGTTGTCCGTCAGTTTTTCATAGCGATACTGACCGCCCAGCGTCAGCGTATGCGCCCCGAGGAAAATCTGGTTCTGGTTATTGAGGATAGTGTTATAGGACTTCATCTCACGGCCAGGATTGTTGGTTTCTTCCTGCTGGATGTAGCTGGTGCTGTTGACGTCTTCATAGTAGCCGCTGTGAGTCAGTGAATATGTCGTATGCTCATAGCGGTTTTCGCTTTTGCTGTTCGGTTTGCAGGTGCCATTGCGGCAGGTTTCCGCCGCCATGGATTTACCCGGCGTACTGTTGCGATCCTGAAGCTCGCGGGCAATATCAAAATCGAAATCGTTTTTATCGTCCGGCGTGAAGTTCAGGGTCAGGCCGCCGTTGCGCAGGCGCTGTTCATTATAGCCGTTGACGATCTGGTCTTCCGCGCGGCGAGAGAGCAGGCCGGTCACTTTCGCCCCCAGCAGGCCGTCGATCAGCGGACCGGAGGCATAGGCGTTGGTCTGGAACAGATCGCCGGAATCACTGTCTTCCTGGAAGGTGGCGTCGCCATGCAGCGAGCCGCTCCAGCCTTTAGTGTTGGAGACTTTTTTGGTGATCACGTTAATCACGCCGCCCATGGCATCGGAACCGTACAGCGAGGACATCGGGCCGCGAATCACTTCGATACGTTCGATAGACTCCAGCGGCGGCAGCCAGCCTTGTTCGATACCGGAATTGTCGCTGTTCGGGCGGGTTCCGCGGGTGCTAATGCGTTTGCCGTTGACGAGGAACAGCGTGTACTGCGACGCCATCCCGCGGATACTGATGTCGCTGCTGCTTCCGCCGCCGGTGACCACGACACCGGGGACATCTTTCAGCGCATCGGTTACGTCGCGATACGCTTTATCTTCAAGTTGTTGTTTGGTGATAACCGAAATCGACGCAGGCGCGTTCTGAATTTTCTGCTCAAATCCGGTTGCTGTCACCACAACGGTATCCTGATCGGCAGCCTGAACGAGCGATGGGAGGCATGCCGCGCCGACGGCGACAGCGAGAGCCTTAACGTGAGGTATGGTCATTTTGTCATTCCATTAAACGAGTAAAATCCGCTTGTCATGTAAAAGGCCATGACAACTGTATGTATTTGTCTTTTAAGGACTCTTTGCGGTAAAGAAGCGGAAGAATTGTACAAAATAATCAATATTTGTAAACACAAATGATAATTGAAATCATTTGTGTTTAGTTGATTTATAAAGAAAAAGCTTGCAAGTCAACAGGATACGTAAACGTAAATGTGACGAAAAAATGAAGAAAAAAAGGAGATATGACGGAAAAATTGGAGAGGCGCGGCAAGCCCGATAAACAGGAGAGGGTGCGTGCCCCCACCGACGTTGTGCCCGGCGACATAGCCGGGCATGCGCATTATTTCATCAGATGTTCGGCGTGGAACCGCAGATGATCCTCTATAAAGGAGGTGATAAAGTAATAGCTGTGATCGTAGCCCGGCTGAATACGCAGCGTCATGGGCCACGCGGTCTGCCGGGCGGCTTCCGCCAGAACGGCAGGCTGGAGCTGATCGGCGAGGAACTGATCGCTGTCGCCCTGATCGATAAGCGTCGGTATGGCCTCTTCCGGCTTGCTGGCATACATCAGCGCGCAGCTGTCCCATTGTGCCCAGTCGGCTTTATCCTCACCCAGATAAGCGGAAAAAGCTTTTTCGCCCCAGGGCACGCGGCAGGGGTTAACGATCGGCGCAAAGGCGGAAACGCTGGTATATTTGCCGGGGTTCTTTAACGCCAGTACCAACGCGCCGTGTCCGCCCATTGAATGGCCGCTGATCGCACAGCGATCGCTGACGTTGAATTGCGCCTGGATCAGCGCAGGCAGTTCGTCGCGAATATAGTCGTACATGCGGAAATGTGCGGCCCAGGGCTGCTGCGTGGCATTGAGGTAGAAACCGGCGCCCTGGCCGAGATCGTAACCGTCATCGTTGGCGACCGCGTCACCGCGCGGGCTGGTGTCCGGCATGACCAGTACCATCCCCAGTTCTGCGGCAATCCGCTGCGCGCCCGCTTTGGTGGTAAAGTTTTCGTCATTACAGGTTAAGCCCGAGAGCCAGTACAGGACCGGAGGCGGCGTGTTGTCGCGGGGCGGCGGAAGAAAAATGCTGAACGTCATTGTACAGTTCAGCGTGGTGGAGTCGTGTCGCCAGCGTTGCTGCCAACCTTCAAAACAGCGGTGCTCCTCAAGCATTTCCATGCGTGGCTCCTTGTTATGTGATCGGAATGTGTTCGCAAACGCCCCATAATACAGATAATTCATGGTGCTGTGAGTAACTTTCACTTCCGCATTCAGCAAAGATGCCTCATCATTTGCACAACGTATAATTAACAGATTTCCGCAGTCTGTTCTGGCGGCGGAACGAAAGGCAACGACGATTTCAATAATTATCGTTGTGAATACTGGATTATGTGCACGGCCTCACGCACAATAATCGGGCTGTCACACAGCCGACAAACTTTGCCCCACGCAGGGCAGAGGCGCCACACCTGCAGGAGAAAAATTAATGTCATCACTGAGTAAAGAAGCGGCTCTGGTACATGAAGCGCTGGTTGCGCGAGGGCTGGAAACACCGTTGCGCCCGCCCGTGCATGAGATGGATAACGAAACGCGCAAACGTCTTATCGCCGGCCATATGACCGAAATTATGCAGCTGCTTAATCTCGACCTGAGCGATGACAGTCTGATGGAAACGCCGCATCGCATTGCGAAAATGTATGTCGATGAAATTTTCTCTGGTCTGGATTACGCCAACTTCCCGAAAATTACCGTCATAGAAAACAAAATGAAGGTGGATGAAATGGTGACGGTGCGCGATATCACGCTGACCAGTACCTGTGAGCACCATTTTGTGACTATCGACGGTAAAGCGACGGTCGCCTATATCCCGAAAGATTCGGTGATCGGCCTGTCAAAAATCAATCGCATCGTGCAGTTCTTCGCACAGCGTCCGCAGGTGCAGGAGCGCTTAACCCAGCAGATCCTGACCGCCTTGCAGACCCTGCTCGGCACGAACAATGTCGCGGTATCGATTGATGCTGTGCATTATTGCGTGAAAGCGCGCGGCATTCGCGATGCGACCAGCGCCACCACCACCACTTCGCTCGGCGGTCTGTTCAAGTCCAGCCAGAATACGCGTCAGGAATTCTTGCGCGCAGTGCGTCACCATAACTGATCGGGGCAGAGGCTATGGCGCGAAATGTCACGCTGGATGTTGTTCGTGGCGTCGCCGTTCTGGGCATTCTGCTTCTGAATATCAGCGCCTTTGGTTTACCAAAGGCGGCTTACCTTAATCCTGCCTGGTATGGCGAGATTACCGCGCAGGATGCCTGGACCTGGGCTGTACTCGATGTGTTCGCCCAGGCCAAATTCCTCACGCTTTTTGCCTTGTTGTTTGGCGCCGGACTGCAAATGCTGCTGCCGCGCGGAAAAGGCTGGATCCAGGCGCGACTGACCCTGCTGGTTTTGCTGGGTTTTTTGCATGCCCTGTTGTTCTGGGATGGCGATATTTTGCTGGCTTATGGCCTGGTCGGGCTGATTTGCTGGCGGCTGGTGCGCGATGCGCCTTCGGTAAAAAGCCTGATGAATACGGGCATTCTGCTGTATCTGGTCGGTATTGGCGTATTACTGCTGCTCGGCGCGATCTCTGACAGCCAAACCAGTCGCGCGTGGACGCCAGACGACGCGGCGCTTCTGTATGAAAAATACTGGAAGGTGAACGGGGGTATGGAAGCCATCAGCAACCGGGTTGACGCGTTGTCCAATAGTCTGCTGGCGCTGGGCGCGCAGTATGGCTGGCAACTGGCCGGGATGATGCTGGTCGGGGCATCGCTGATGCGCAGCGGTTGGCTGAAAGGGCAGTATAGCCTTGCCCATTATCGACGCACCGGTTTCCTGCTGATTGCCGTTGGCCTGCTGATTAATCTGCCTGCCGTGGTTGCGCAGTGGCAACTGGCGTGGAGCTACCGCTGGTGCGCGTTTTTGTTACAAGCGCCGCGCGAGCTGAGCGCGCCGTTACAAACGATCGGCTATGCCGCGCTGCTGTTCGGCTACTGGCCGCAGCTAAGTCGTCTAAAACTCGTATTTGCCATCGCCTGCGTTGGGCGGATGGCGCTGACCAACTACCTGCTACAAACGCTCCTCTGTACCATGCTGTTTTATCAGTTTGGCTTATTTATGCAGTTTGACCGTAGCACGCTATTGCTGTTCGTCATCCCCGTCTGGCTGGTAAACCTGCTGTTCTCGGTTTTCTGGTTGCGCTTCCTGCCGCAGGGGCCGGTAGAATGGGTATGGCGTCAGTTAACCCTGCGGGCATCAGGAGCGCGCATCTCTCATACATCCGGATAACGATCTGGATCACAATCATTAACAAAACGGATGTAAGCGCTTTCATCCCTGTGACCTTACTCACGTAGCGCTTTTCCTACCGCTGACAAAATAGCCGCCAGTTGTGCAGTGAACCACTGCATTGTCAAACAGGGTAGTGAATATGATCACCATACGTGATGTGGCGCGTCAGGCTGGCGTATCCGTGGCGACGGTTTCCCGGGTTTTAAACAACAGCGCGCTGGTCAGTCCCGATACGCGCGAGGCGGTAATGAAAGCGGTGACGCTGCTGGGCTATCGCCCCAACGCCAATGCGCAGGCGCTGGCGACGCAGGTGAGTGAAACCATCGGCGTGGTGGTGATGGATGTCTCTGATGCCTTTTTTGGCGCACTGGTGAAAGCGGTCGATATGGTCGCCCAACAGCATCAGAAATATGTCCTGATCGGCAACAGCTATCATGAGGCGGAAAAAGAGCGCCATGCGATTGAAGTGCTGATCCGTCAGCGATGTAACGCGCTGATCGTCCATTCAAAGGCGCTGAGCGATCGTGAACTGGGCGAATTTATGGGCCAAATCCCCGGCATGGTGCTGATTAACCGTATCGTGCCTGGCTATGCTCATCGCTGCGTCTGCCTGGACAACATCAGCGGCGCGAAAATGGCGACCCGGATGCTGCTGAACAACGGTCACCAGCGGATTGGTTATTTGGCCTCCAGCCACGGTATTGAAGATGACGATATGCGCAGGGAAGGGTGGCTGAGCGCGCTTGGCGAGCAGGGGATAACGCCGCCGGAAAGCTGGACAGGCGTGGGCTCGCCGGACATGCAGGGCGGGGAGTCTGCAATGGTCGAACTGCTGGGGCGCAACCTGCAACTGACCGCCGTCTTCGCCTATAACGACAGCATGGCCGCCGGCGCGCTGACGGCACTCAAGGATAACGGCATTGCCATCCCGCTGCATCTTTCGATCATCGGTTTCGATGATATTCCCATTGCCCGTTATACCGATCCACAACTGACAACGGTGCGTTATCCCATCGCGTCAATGGCGAAACTGGCGACCGAGCTGGCATTACAGGGCGCGGCGGGGACGCTGGACGCAACGGCGACCCACTGTTTTATGCCGACGCTGGTCAGGCGACATTCCGTCGCCGCCCGGCAGAATGCGGTGGTGATCACTAACTCATGACGTCGGCAGATGTAACCGTTTTCAATATGTGAGTAAATTCACAGTATATTAACATTGCCGTCGCTATGATGGCACCGCTTAGCGCAGTGTAACTACGATGTAACCGTGAGTAATCACTTTTAACGAATGAAAGCTGCTTTAAGCAAAATTAAAACCTATTTCTGGAGCGTTACCGGGCAAGGAAGAACGATTTTTTTAAAAAGAGCCTCGGCGTTCAATTAACACTTCATTAACGTTATGTCTCGCCGGGCATTTATCTGAAGCACTACCCTGCATAATAAAACCGGAGTTACCATGAATAAGAAGGTGTTGACCCTTTCTGCTGTAATGGCAGGCATGTTGTTCGGCGCGGCTGCGCACGCCGCAGATACTCGCATCGGTGTGACAATCTATAAATATGACGATAACTTTATGTCCGTGGTGCGTAAGGCTATCGAAGCAGACGCGAAAGCGGCGCCGGACGTTCAGTTGCTGATGAACGACTCGCAAAACGACCAGTCCAAACAGAACGATCAGATAGACGTCCTGCTGGCGAAGGGGGTGAAAGCGCTGGCGATCAACCTGGTCGACCCGGCGGCGGCTGGCACCGTTATTGAAAAAGCCCGCGGCCAGAACGTGCCGGTGGTTTTCTTCAACAAAGAACCTTCCCGTAAAGCGCTGGACAGTTATGACAAAGCCTATTACGTCGGCACTGACTCCAAAGAATCCGGTATTATCCAGGGCGATCTGATCGCGAAACACTGGGCGGCGAATCAGGGCTGGGATCTGAATAAAGACGGTCAGATTCAGTTCGTACTGCTAAAAGGCGAGCCGGGTCACCCGGACGCGGAAGCGCGTACCACTTACGTGGTTAAAGAATTGAACGACAAAGGCATCAAGACCGAACAGCTTCAGTTAGATACCGCCATGTGGGATACCGCTCAGGCGAAAGACAAAATGGACGCGTGGTTGTCCGGCCCGAACGCTAACAAAATTGAAGTGGTTATCGCTAACAACGATGCGATGGCAATGGGGGCGGTAGAAGCGCTGAAAGCGCACAACAAAACCAGCATTCCGGTCTTTGGCGTGGATGCGCTGCCAGAAGCGCTGGCGCTGGTGAAATCCGGAGCGATGGCCGGTACTGTGCTGAATGACGCCAACAACCAGGCGAAAGCGACATTCGATCTGGCGAAAAACCTGGCGGATGGCAAAGGCGCCGCAGACGGCACCAGCTGGAAAATTGAAAACAAAATTGTGCGCGTTCCTTACGTGGGCGTAGATAAAGATAACCTGGCCGAGTTCTCCAAAAAGTAAGACTGTTGGGCGCGATCGCGATCGCGCCCTTTAATCACGCACTCTGCGAGGCCGACAAGGTATAATTATGGTCAGCACAACGACACTGTCCTCAGGCGAATACTTGTTGGAAATGAGCGGTATCAACAAGTCTTTTCCCGGCGTTAAGGCACTTGATAATGTTAATTTAAAAGTCCGTCCACACTCTATTCATGCATTGATGGGAGAAAATGGCGCGGGGAAATCGACACTATTGAAATGTCTTTTTGGCATCTATCAAAAAGATTCTGGCAGCATATTATTTCAGGGGAAAGAGATCGATTTCCATTCAGCGAAAGAAGCGCTGGAAAACGGTATTTCAATGGTTCATCAGGAATTAAACCTGGTATTACAACGCTCCGTGATGGACAACATGTGGCTCGGGCGTTATCCCACCAAAGGCATGTTTGTCGATCAGGACAAAATGTATCGCGACACAAAAGCGATATTTGACGAACTGGATATTGATATCGACCCGCGGGCGCGCGTCGGGACGCTTTCCGTTTCGCAAATGCAGATGATCGAAATTGCCAAGGCGTTTTCCTATAACGCCAAAATCGTCATCATGGATGAGCCGACTTCGTCGTTAACCGAAAAAGAGGTTAATCATCTGTTTACGATTATTCGTAAGCTGAAAGAACGCGGCTGCGGCATTGTGTATATCTCGCATAAAATGGAAGAGATTTTCCAGCTCTGCGATGAGGTCACGGTGCTGCGCGACGGTCAGTGGATTGCCACTCAGCCGCTCGAAGGGCTGGATATGGACAAGATCATCGCCATGATGGTTGGACGCTCGCTGAACCAGCGTTTCCCGGATAAAGAGAACAAACCCGGCGAAGTGATACTGGAAGTGCGTAATCTGACGTCGCTGCGCCAGCCGTCGATTCGTGACGTCTCTTTTGATCTGCATAAAGGTGAAATTCTCGGTATTGCCGGGCTGGTAGGCGCAAAACGTACCGACATCGTCGAAACGCTGTTTGGTATTCGTGAGAAATCTTCCGGCACCATTACCCTGCACGGCAAAAAAATCAATAACCATAATGCGAACGAAGCCATCAATCACGGCTTTGCGTTGGTTACCGAGGAGCGACGCTCTACCGGTATTTATGCCTATCTGGATATTGGTTTTAACTCCTTAATCTCCAATATCCATAATTATAAAAACAAGGTCGGTCTGTTAGACAATTCGCGGATGAAAAGCGACACCCAGTGGGTTATTGACTCCATGCGGGTAAAAACCCCTGGCCACCGCACGCAAATTGGTTCGCTTTCCGGAGGCAACCAGCAGAAAGTGATTATTGGTCGCTGGCTGCTGACCCAGCCGGAGATATTAATGCTCGACGAACCCACGCGTGGAATTGACGTTGGCGCCAAATTTGAAATCTATCAGTTAATTGCGGAACTGGCCAAAAAAGGAAAAGGGATCATCATTATCTCCTCCGAAATGCCGGAATTGTTAGGGATAACCGATCGTATTCTGGTCATGAGCAACGGACTCGTGTCTGGAATTGTTGATACTAAAACGACCACGCAAAATGAAATTTTGCGTCTTGCGTCTTTGCACCTTTAAGATCAGGGGCTCCTCATGAGTGCGTTAAATAAGAAAAGTTTTCTCACTTATCTGAAAGAGGGCGGTATTTACGTCGTTCTTTTAGTTTTACTGGCAATTATTATTTTTCAGGATCCCACGTTCTTAAGTCTGCTTAACCTGAGTAACATTCTGACTCAGTCCTCGGTGCGCATTATTATCGCCCTCGGCGTGGCGGGGCTGATCGTCACCCAGGGGACAGACCTGTCAGCCGGGCGTCAGGTCGGGCTGGCGGCGGTGGTTGCGGCAACACTATTGCAGTCGATGGAGAACGCCAATAAGGTCTTTCCGGAAATGGCGACCATGCCGATTGCGCTGGTGATCCTGATTGTCTGCGCTATTGGCGCGATTATCGGCCTGATCAACGGCATCATTATCGCCTATCTGAACGTGACGCCGTTTATTACCACGCTGGGTACGATGATTATCGTGTACGGTATTAACTCCCTGTATTACGACTTCGTTGGGGCATCGCCGATTTCCGGCTTTGACAGCGGTTTCTCGACCTTCGCGCAGGGCTTTATCGCGTTAGGCAGCTTCCGGCTTTCCTATATCACGTTCTACGCACTGATCGCCGTGGCGTTTGTGTGGGTGTTGTGGAACAAAACCCGCTTCGGTAAAAACATTTTCGCCATCGGCGGCAACCCGGAAGCGGCGAAAGTGTCTGGCGTCAACGTCGCGCTGAACCTGCTGATGATCTATGCCCTCTCCGGCGTGTTCTACGCGTTTGGCGGTTTGCTGGAAGCGGGGCGTATCGGCTCCGCCACCAACAACCTCGGCTTTATGTATGAACTGGATGCGATTGCCGCGTGTGTCGTAGGCGGCGTATCGTTTAGCGGCGGCGTTGGGACGGTGTTGGGCGTGGTGACCGGGGTCATTATCTTTACGGTTATCAACTACGGCCTGACCTATATCGGCGTTAACCCGTACTGGCAGTACATTATCAAGGGCGGCATTATCATTTTCGCCGTTGCGCTGGACTCCCTGAAGTACGCACGTAAGAAGTAACCGGCAGGACAAAAAAACCGGCGCAGAGGCTCTGCGCCGGTTTTTTATTTAAAGAACACTAACCAGACGCCGACAACCAGCGCGCCAACGGCAACGCCAAAATAGGCGATAACGTAGCTCCAGTAGACGCCCGGCTGTCCGGTCCGCTGAATGATAAGCGGCGTCTGCGAGCCTTTTACCGTTTTTTCTACACTGCCTGCGCGTAGCGCTTTGAGCCCTTCACGAAAGGTCCACAGGACGATCATCAGTACGCCAATGACGATAAAAATCGTTTTATCTTCCATGTTATTTTCCCAGTTTCTTTTGCAATTCCAGCAACTGCTCTGGCGTAACCGCCGGGTAACCCTGCGCGTCATCGGGGATCTGATGCTGTGTCGGGATAGGCACCAGCGGGCCGAGGAAACGCGGTTCACGCTTAAACAAGTACAGGTCCGCCAGCGCGCCAAAGCGTGCGCCAAACTCGCGAACCCGAACCGTCAGCATATCCTTCGGCGACGGGACGGCGTAGCACTGCGCCTGAATGCCCATATGCAGAGCGATAAACAGCGCGCGCTCGCAGTGGAAGCGCTGAGTGATGATAATAAAGTCGTTGGTGTCAAAAACCTTGCGGGTGCGGACAATTGAATCCAGCGTGCGGAACCCGGCATAATCCAGCACGATGTCCGCCGGATCGACGCCTGCGGCAATCAGATCCTTACGCATGGTTCTCGGTTCGTTATAACTCTGCAGGGCGTTGTCGCCGCTAAGCAGCAAATAGTTCACTTTCCCGCTGTTATAGGCGTTGAGCGCGCCCTGAATGCGGTAACGGTAGTACTGGTTGATGACGCCAGCGCGATAATATTTCGCGGTGCCGAGCACCACGCCGACCTGACGATAGGGAAGGTCCTGCAGTTCATCATAAATATAGGGCGCGGTTTTCCAGCTCATCCAGCGGTCAAGGCCGAGCACGGTCAACAGCAGCAAGCCGATCAGGACTAACAGGCTGTAAAAAACGCGCTTTAGCATGAAGAAAACTCGGTAACGGGATGAAATTTCAATCAGGCTACTTTACCCGCCTGCGAAGCGCAAGAAACGGCAGTCTGATCGAAGGGATTTTCAGCAATACGCCCGGCAAAAAACGCGTAACATCCAGGCAGGAAAAAGCAACGGCAATTGCGCAAGAGGGGGGATGTTGCTCACGCCGGCTTGGATGATGACAGGTTTATGCTAACAATACGCGGTCGATATTATTACAGCCTAATGCCTTCAGCGTTGCGGCGGTGGCATCCCACTGAATCAACGAGGCGTCCGATTTTTCCGCCAGCACCGCCCGCTGAATATCGGCAAAATCATATCCGTTGAGATTCAATAAATTCAGCGCGCCCTGAAGCGGCGGCAGAGTCGGGTTAAACGCCGCATTTTCGGCGTAGCTTCCGCTAAAAATGTTGCCGTCTTTGCACGCCAGCGCCACGCCGCTTGGTGACTGGCTGTAAGGCATATGTGAGCGGTTCGCCGCGGCAACGGCCGCCTGCGCCAGCGCGTCGCCTTCGGCGGAGAAACCGTGATCCTGCTCGTCCATCAAGAGCGTCTTAATGTCCAGATCTTTAGGGCCGAAGGCGTCCGGCAGATAGTCGCGCAGGGTATGCGGTTCGCGTCCTGGCAGATGAATGCGCAGATCCAGCCCGCTGTTCAGTTCATTCATAAACTGACGACAGTGACCACATGGCGTGTAGTTGACAGTGATCGCCGCAAGGCCTTTTTCACCGCGCAGCCACGCGTGACTGATAGCGCTTTGCTCGGCATGGACGGTTTGCTGCATGGTGGCGCCCAGATATTCCATATTGCCGCCGAAATACCAGGTGCCGCTGACGCCGCGCGCAATCGCGCCGACGTTAAAATGGGAGAGCGGGGTACAGGCGCAGGCCGCAGCCAGGGGCAGCAGCGCAAATGCCAGCGCGTCTTCGTCAAGTCCCGTGGCGCTTTTCAGCCACGCGACCTGCTCTGCGGTCAGCAAGGCGGGGAAATGCGTTTCCGCCAGGATCGGCGCCAGCGCTGATTGCAAATTATCCGCAAGTTGGCCAAAGGCAGTGTGAAAACGTGGGTGCATGGCGTTGCCTCAAAATAATGTAATGGGATCGTAGTGTACGGGCCTGTCAGGGCTTTATATGTGATATAAATCTCATTATTTGTGCAACTTATGAAACTTAAATGAAAAATGTGCGACGTATCGCAAATTTTAGCCGGCTACCGCCAGAATGAGCGGAAACAAAAACGGCGCGATCAGGGAGGTGATGATCCCGCAGATCACCAGCGCCAGCGAACTGAACGCCCCTTCCTGATAATCCAGCTCCGCGCAGCGGGCGGTGCCGAGGGCGTGAGAAGCCGTTCCCATCGCCAGGCCACGCGCGGCTTTAGTACGAATACGCATGGCATTTAACAGGGTGTGGCCAAAGACGGCGCCGAGAATACCGACAAATATCACGCAAACCGCGCTCACTGCCGGGATGCCGCCAATGCTGCCGCCCACCGCCATTGCGATTGGCGTGGTGACGGATTTTGGCAACACCGACGCGGCAATTTCCGGGGTTGCCCCCATCAGCAGCGCAACCGAGGTGCCGGTCACCATCGCCACAACGCTGCCGACAAAGCAGATGGTGATGATGGATTTCCAGCGGGCGCGGATTTGGTGCAACTGTTCATATAGCGGATAGGCCAGCGCCACGACCGCCGGTTGCAGCAGATCGTTTAACACTTCACTGCCTTTGAAATAGTGATCGTAGGGAATCCCCGTAAGCAGCAAAAACGGAATGATGACTACCATCGCCACCAGTAGCGGGTTCAGCAACGGAAACTTAAAGCGCGCCGCCAGCTTCCGCGCGGCAAAAAAGACCGCTAAGGTCAGCGGCAGCGACCACCAGATATAGGCCATCATTCTTTTGATCCTTTCTGTCCAACCACTTTACGTTCACCGTGAACCAGGTGCGAACTCCAGCTGACCACCAGAAAAACCACCAGCGTACTGATGGCGCACGAGACCACCACCGGGCCAAACTGCGCGCGCAGTAAGTCAAAATACTGCATCACGCCTACGCCAATTGGCACAAACAGCAGCGCCATATAGCGAATCAGGACATAGCAGCCAGGATTGACCCATTTAGCGGGGATGATTTGTAGCGCCAGCAGGACAAACAGGATCAGCATGCCGATAATGCTGCCGGAAATGGCGACAGGAAGCAGAGTTGCAATAAAAATGCCCGCATACAGGCAGGCATAGATCAGCACGAAAGCGCGTAAATATTGCCAGATGATATTCAGTGTCTTACTCATGGGATACGCCTTAAATGAGATGGATTCATCATACAATTAAACGTTAAAACGTGCTACCGATCACATCATGAATTCTTAGCATACTGAGGATAGACAACGGGAACATCGTGCCATGTTCTCCTTTCGTCGGGCTAGACCTGCGTCAGAAAGTGCAGAAAGCGGCTGAGCGCCGCCGAAGGCGTTTCGTTGTTGCGCCAGAATACGCCGACGCTGCCTTTCTGCTCTATCTTCGGCAGGTTCAGGATCACCAGTTGCCCCTGGCTGGCATAGCGCTGCGCCAGCCGTAAAGAAAGAATAGAGATCATGTCGCTGCTTTGCAGCAGGTTAGTGCTGACGTTCATGGATGCCGATTCAATGGTGTTCTCTGGCAGCATCACGCCGTTATCGACCAGCGCGTTATCAATGCTGATGCGGATGGGCGTCCCCGTGGGCCAGACGATCCAGCGCCAACTGGCAAGATCGTTCCAGGAGAGGCTGGCATGGCTGGCCAGCGGGTGATCCGGCCGCGCAACAAAGCAGACGGGTTCGGTATACAGGACCTGATAGTTCAGCGGAAGCTGGAGCGCCCGCCCGCCAACCCGGCCAACCACCACATCCACTGACCCCGCCAGCAGATCGTGCAGCAGCGGCGTCATCACTTTTTCTTCGATGTTGAGGTGCAGCGTCGGCATTTCGCTGAGCAAACCGAGGATCGCCTGTGACACACAGTCAGTCGCCACCGGCGAGCAACCGATTTTCAGGCTGCCGACCAGACCACCGGCCTTAAAGCGGGCAATTTCATACTGGGATCGCTCCATGTCGTTGATTAAGCGCTGAGCATGCTGCAACAACAATTTGCCGCCTTCGGACGGGCGCAGGCCTTTACTGTGACGTTCGAAGAGCGTGATCCCTATCTCATCTTCGAGCTGTGACAACCATTTCGACAGCGCGGGCTGGCTGATATTCATCATTCGCGCCACCTGCGTGAGATTGCCCTGCTCGCCCAGCGCCATCAGCGTTTGCAGGTGATGAAGTTTCAATTTCTGCGCCCAGTTAGCCATCCGCGATAACCTCCAGGTTATGTCTCTGCATGAAAAGCCATTGTACATTTTATCGCCCAATCTACAAACTCGTAACATACCAAAAACAAAAGAACCTCTTACCTTACCTGCACCGAGGCATACACAATGACTCAACGACGTGAACTACAGGCTCTGATCGATGCCGCCCCCGTCGGCAAAACCCAGTGGCGGGTGATCATCTGCTGCTTTCTGGTGGTGATGCTGGACGGCTTTGATACTGCCGCGATTGGCTTTATTGCACCCGACATTCGCAGCCACTGGCAACTGACCGCCGGTGACCTCGCGCCGCTGTTTGGCGCGGGACTGCTGGGGCTGACGGCGGGCGCGCTGCTTTGCGGCCCACTTTCCGACCGCTTTGGCCGCAAACGGGTTATCGAGCTTTGCGTGGCGCTGTTCGGCGCTCTGAGTCTGATCTCGGCGTTTTCGCCGGATCTGCAAACGCTGGTATTCCTGCGCTTTTTGACCGGGCTTGGGCTGGGCGGCGCGATGCCGAACACCATCACCATGACCTCTGAATATCTGCCTGCGCGGCGGCGCGGCGCGCTGGTGACCCTGATGTTCTGCGGCTTTACCCTCGGTTCGGCGATGGGGGGGATCGTCAGCGCCCAACTGGTGGCGGTCATTGGCTGGCACGGCATTCTGATCCTTGGCGGGGTGCTGCCGTTAATGCTGTTCGCCGCGCTGCTGTTCGTGCTGCCGGAATCTCCGCGCTGGCAGGTTCGTCGCCAGCTGCCGCAGGCCACCATTGCCCGCACGGTCAGCGCCATTACCCGTCAGCGTTACGAGGACACGCATTTTTACCTTAACGAAGCGGCGGCGATCGCCAAAGGCAGCATTCGTCAGCTTTTCGTGGGTCGCCAGTTGCCCATTACCCTGATGTTATGGGTGGTGTTCTTCATGAGCCTGCTGATTATTTATCTGCTTTCAAGCTGGATGCCCACGCTGCTCAACCACCGCGGCATTGACCTCCAGCAGGCCTCCTGGGTGACGGCGGCTTTCCAGATTGGCGGTACGCTGGGGGCGCTGGCGCTGGGCGTACTGATGGATAAACACAACCCGTTCCGGGTTCTGGCGGTGAGCTATGCGCTGGGCGCGGTGTGCATCATCATGATTGGCCTGAGCGAAAACGGCCTGTGGCTGATGGCGCTGGCGATTTTTGGTACCGGGGTAGGGATCAGCGGATCGCAGGTGGGACTGAACGCCTTAACCGCCACACTCTACCCGACGCAAAGCCGCGCGACAGGCGTCAGTTGGTCAAACGCGGTGGGTCGCTGCGGCGCCATCGTCGGATCGCTCTCCGGCGGCGTGATGATGGCGATGAATTTCTCATTCGATACGCTGTTTTTCATTATCGCTGTCCCGGCGGCGATCAGCGCGGTGATGTTGACCCTGCTGATCGTGGTTGTCCGTCAGTCAGCCTCTGTCCCCGATAACGTGCCGCGCACTGGCGGTATGGTAAATGAATAAGGAGAATCCCTATGTCTGAACATAACCAGGATGTCAAAAACAGCCGTCAGCTGTTCTATCAGCATATTTCGGGGCAAAACCTGACCCCGTTGTGGGAGTCGCTGCATCACCTGGTGCCGCAAACCCCGAACGCCAACTGCGCGCCGGCTTACTGGAACTACCAGGAAATTCGTCCGCTGCTGCTGGAGAGCGGCAACCTGATTGGCGCAAAAGAGGCGGTGCGCCGCGTGCTGGTGCTGGAAAACCCGATGCTGCGCGGACAATCCTCTATCACCTCGACGCTGTATGCCGGGCTTCAGCTGATCATGCCGGGAGAGGTCGCCCCAAGCCACCGCCATAACCAGTCGGCGCTGCGGTTTATTGTGGAAGGGAAAGGGGCGTTCACTGCCGTGGATGGCGAGCGCACGCAGATGCACGTCGGTGACTTTATTCTGACGCCACAATGGCAGTGGCATGACCATGGCAACCCGGGCGATGAGCCGGTTGTCTGGCTTGACGGGCTGGACCTGCCGCTGGTGAATCTTCTCGGCTGCGGCTTTGCCGAGGATTACCCGGAAGATCAGCAGCCGGTGACGCGCAAAGAGGGCGATTACCTGCCGCGCTATGCCGCTAACATGCTGCCGCTGCGTCAGCAAAAGGGGAATTCATCACCGATCTTCAACTATCGCTACGATCGCAGTCGCGAAGCGCTGCACGATCTGACCCGTTTCGGCGAGGCCGACGAGTGGGACGGCTACAAAATGCGCTACGTCAACCCGGTCACCGGCGGGTACCCGATGCCATCGATGGGCACTTTCCTGCAGCTGTTGCCGAAAGGCTTTGTCTCGCGGATGGCGCGCACCACCGACAGCACCATTTACCACGTGGTGGAGGGCAGCGGCGAAGTGACCATCGGCAATGAAACCTTCACCTTTACCGCCAAAGACATTTTCGTGGTGCCGACCTGGCACGGCGTGTCGTTTACATCCTCCGATGACACCGTGTTATTCAGTTTTTCAGACCGGCCGGTACAGGAAGCCCTCGGGTTATTCCGCGAAGCACGTTATTAATAAGGGAGAAAACAATGACTCAGTATGTATTTGAACCGCAAGCGCCCGTTACCGTACCGGTGGTCGGCAGCGATGAACGCTTCCCCGTCCGCCGCGTGTATTGCGTCGGGCGCAACTATGCCGCCCATGCCCGGGAAATGGGCTTCGACCCGGATCGCGAGCCGCCGTTCTTCTTCTGCAAGCCCGCCGATGCCGTAGTGCCGGTGCCGGCAGGTGAAACGCTAGAACTGCCGTATCCGGCGCAAACCGACAATTACCACTATGAAATTGAGCTGGTGGTGGCGATAGGCAAAAAAGGCAGTGATATCCCGTTAGAAAACGCCCATGAATATGTCTGGGGCTATGCCACCGGACTGGATATGACCCGCCGCGATCGGCAGATGGAGATGCGCCAGATGGGTCGCCCGTGGGAGATTGGCAAAGCGTTCGATCTCTCTGCGCCCATCGCGCCGCTGCATAAAGCCAGCCAGGCGCCGGACGTTAATGCCGCGCCTATCTGGCTCCAGGTCAACGGCGAAGATCATCAGCGCAGCGACATCCGCCACCTCATCTGGTCGGTGAACGAAACCATTAGCTATCTGTCCGGCTTTTTCGAACTGCAACCGGGGGATCTCATTTTTACCGGCACGCCGGAAGGGGTGGGGGCAGTGGTGAAGGGCGATGTGATCACCGGTAACGTGGACGGGTTAACCCCCCTCGCCGTGAAGATTGTCTGAGGTGAGACATGAAGCTGTACAGTTTTTTCAATAGTTCGGCCTCGTACCGCGTGCGCATTGCACTGGCGCTGAAAGGTATCGACTACCAGACGGTGGGCGTCAATATCCGCATCGGTCAGCAAAATGAACTGGCCTACCGGCGGATGAATCCGGTGGGGCTGGTGCCAACGCTGGTGACCGATGACGGCGACGCGCTTGGCCAGTCGCTGGCGATTATCGACTGGCTGGACCGGCATTTCCCGCAGTCGCCACTGCTGCCGGCCAGCGATCCGGCGCGCAGCCAGGTACTGGAGATTGTCTACGCCATCGCCTGTGATATTCATCCGGTGAATAATTTGCGGGTGCTGCGCTATCTCACTGACGAACTGAAGATCAGCGAAGAGGATAAAAAACGCTGGTACGCGCACTGGATCCAGCAGGGGCTGAGCGCTGTTGAACAGTTGTTGCGTCAAAGCCAGTCTCAGTCGTACTGCGTCGGAAACCGTCCAACGCTTGCCGACTGTTGCTTGATCCCGCAGTGGGCGAACGCGCTGCGTATGGGGTGTGACTTAAGCGCCTTTCCGCGCTGCAATGCGGTGTATGAAGCCTGCACACAGCTTCCGGCGTTTATCGCCGCCGCGCCCGAAAATCAACAAGATAAACTCTCAGCCTGAGAAGGAGAACGACAATGGCTAAAGTGAAGAGCGCAATTATCGTTGGCGGCGGCATCGGCGGGGCAGCAACCGCGCTTTCGCTGGCGCGCCAGGGTATCAAGGTGATGCTGCTGGAAAAGGCGCACGAGATTGGCGAGATTGGCGCAGGCATCCAGCTTGGCCCAAATGCCTTTTCGGCGCTGGACAGCCTCGGTGTTGGCGACGTAGCGCGCCAGCGGGCGGTATTTACCGACCATATCACCATGATGGATGCGGTAAACGCGGAGGAAGTTGTCCGCATTGAAACCGGCCAGGCGTTTCGCGACCATTTCGGCGGGCCGTATGCCGTGATTCACCGCGTCGACATTCATGCCTCGGTCTGGGAAGCGGTGCTGACCCATCCTGATGTTGAATACCGGACGTCCACCAATGTGGTGGATATTCGCCAGACGCCGGACGACGTCACGGTATTTGATGAGCAGGGAAACAGCTGGACAGCCGATATTCTGGTGGGCTGTGACGGCGTGAAGTCGGTTGTGCGCCAGAGTCTGCTGGGGGATTCCCCGCGGGTGACCGGACATGTGGTCTACCGGGCGGTGATTGATTGTGACGATATGCCGGAAGATTTGCGCATTAACGCGCCGGTACTGTGGGCGGGGCCGCACTGTCACCTTGTTCACTATCCGCTACGCGGCGGCAAGCAGTACAACCTGGTGGTGACGTTCCATAGCCGTCAGCAGGAGGAGTGGGGTGTGAAGGACGGCAGTAAAGAAGAGGTGCTCTCGTATTTTGCCGGTATCCATCCTCGTCCACGTCAGATGCTCGACAAACCCACCTCCTGGCGTCGCTGGTCCACCGCCGATCGCGAACCGGTGGAAAAATGGGGAACGGAGCGCATTACGCTGGTCGGTGACGCCGCGCACCCGGTCGCGCAGTATATGGCCCAGGGCGCATGCATGGCGCTGGAAGATGCGGTGACCCTCGGCAAAGCGCTGGAAAAATGCGAGGGCGATGCGGCAAGCGCCTTTGCGCTGTATGAGTCGGTGCGCATTCCGCGCACGGCGCGAATTGTCTGGTCGACCCGCGAAATGGGGCGCGTCTACCACGCTGCGGGCGTCGAACGTCAGGTGCGTAATCTGCTGTGGAAAGGCAAATCGCAGGCGGAATTTTATCGCGGCATGGAGTGGTTATACGGCTGGAAAGAGGATAACTGTCTGCTGCCGCGCTAGCGCTGTGCTTCATCACCGGCCTGGGCAGCCGTTTTACCGCCATCCGGCAAAAGGTTTTGATCCTCGCAGAGAGGCGCTATGATAGCGCCTCTTTTTTTGCGGATAACCTTATGCGTGTTTTACTGGCGCCGATGGAAGGCGTACTCGACTCCCTGGTACGCGAGCTTCTGACGGAAGTGAATGACTACGATTTATGCATCACCGAATTTGTGCGCGTGGTGGATCAACTTCTGCCGGTAAAAGTGTTTCATCGCCTGTGTCCGGAACTGATGAACGGTAGCCGAACGCCTTCCGGGACGCTGGTGCGCGTGCAACTGCTGGGTCAATATCCACAGTGGCTGGCGGAGAACGCCGCCCGCGCCGTTGAGCTGGGATCCTACGGCGTCGATCTCAACTGCGGCTGCCCGTCGAAAATGGTTAACGGCAGCGGTGGCGGCGCGACGCTTCTGAAAGATCCGGAGCTGATTTATCAGGGCGCCAAAGCGATGCGTGAGGCGGTACCTGCCCACCTGCCGGTGACGGTAAAAGTCCGTCTCGGCTGGGACAGCGGCGATAAAAAATTTGAGATCGCCGACGCCGTGCAGCAGGCCGGGGCCAGTGAGCTGGTGGTGCATGGCCGCACGAAAGAGCAGGGCTACAAAGCCGAACACATCAACTGGCAGGCCATCGGCGAGATTCGCCAGCGTCTGACCATTCCGGTGATCGCCAACGGGGAAATCTGGGACTGGCAAAGCGCGCAGGCCTGCATGGCGGCAAGCGGCTGTGACGCGATAATGATTGGCCGTGGCGCGCTGAATATTCCCAACCTCAGCCGGGTAGTGAAATACAACCAGCCGCGGATGCCGTGGCCGGAGGTGGTGGCGCTACTGCAAAAATATACCCGTCTGGAAAAGCAGGGAGATACCGGGCTTTATCACGTGGCGCGCATCAAGCAGTGGCTGGGGTATTTGCGTAAAGAATATGATGAAGCCACCGTTCTCTTTCAGCACATCCGCGCGTTAAATCATTCACCGGACATTGCACGGGCGATCCAGGCGATAACCCTCTGATAACTGGCCGGGTAAGCGAAGCGTCGCTACCCGGCGCAGCCGTTAAAAAATCATCTTAAACACGCCGGTGACCACCAACAGCCCAATCAGAAAAATAATCAAAATCACCCACAGTAAAATCTTCATTGCCGTTCCCTTATTGGTAAGTTCAGATTAAGTATAGGAAATCTTCTGCAACCTGCCGCCGGGATATGGTCCGTAAATAACAAACACATAGATCAGATAAATAAATCACATTAATGATATTTATTTGAAAAATACATTGCCGGATATGACGGTTATTTGCCAAAGATGTTATGCCACGCGTAACTAAAAAACCGCATTCAACAACGGGTAAGCTCCGCGCACCCTTTCTAAGCAGAACTTCTTCATGAATCGTAACTCTTTTCACGCTGTGAAAGCGTGCTTCCCCTTTGCACTTTTGCTGGCGGGATGCGCCCCCATGCATGACAGTCATCAGACGCTGGCGCAGCAAACCCCCGCGACTCACGTTGACGCCTCACTGCCTGCGTCACTCAAAAAAGGGTGGCCGGAAAGCCAATGGTGGCAGGTATATCACGATCCCCAGCTCAACGGTCTGATTGAGCACGCCCTGCTGCATTCGCCGGATATGCAGGTGGCTGAACAACGCATTCAACTGGCGGAAGCGCAGGCAAAAGCGGTTGAAACCCAGGACGGTCCGCAACTGGATTTTTCAGCGGATCTCGAGCGGCAGAAAATGTCAGCGGAAGGGTTAATGGGACCGTTCGCACTGACCGATCCCGCGGCAGGCACCACGGGACCGTGGTATACCAACGGTACGTTTGGCTTAACCGCCGGTTGGGATCTGGATTTATGGGGGAAAAATCGTGCGGAAGTGACGGCGCGAATCGGCGCGGTGAAAGCGCGGGAAGCGGAACGTGAGCAGACCCGCCAGTTGCTGGCAAGCAGCGTCACGCGGTTGTACTGGGAATGGCAAACGCAGGCGGCGTTAAGCACGCTGCTCCAGCAAATCGAAGACGAACAGCGCAATATTATTAACAGCGATCGCCAGCTGTACCAGAACGGGATAACGTCTTCGGTCGAGGGTGTTGAAACCGATATCGATGACAGCAAAACACAACAGCAACTGAATGATGCTGCCGGAAAGATGAAGGTCATAGAGGCGCGGCTCAGCGCGCTCATTAATGCCCAGTCGACCTCGCTGGCGCTTCACCCGGTGGCGCTGCCGAACGTGGAAAGCCGGCTGCCGGATCGCCTGGGCTATGAATTGCTGGCGCGCAGGGCAGATTTGCAGGCGGCGCACTGGTATATCGAATCGTCGCTCAGCAGCGTGGAGGCGGCGAAAGCGGCGTTTTATCCTGATATCAACCTGATGGCTTTTCTGCAACAGGATGCGCTGCATTTAAGCGATCTGTTCCGCAGTTCCGCGCAGCAGATGGGCGTTACCGCCGGGCTGACGCTACCGATTTTCGACAGCGGCAGACTGAACGCGAATCTGGATATCGCCCAGGCGCAAAGCGATTTGTCGATCGCGAATTACAACAAAGCGGTGGTGGAGGCGGTAAATGACGTCGCACGCGCCGCCAGTCAGGTGGCAACGCTGGCGCAAAAAAATGCCCATCAGCAGCAGATTGAGCACGATGCCCGGCGGGTGGTAACGTTGGCTGAAGCGCGCTTCAGGGCGGGGATTATTGCCGGTTCCCGCGTTAGCGAGGCGAAAATCCCGGCGCTGCGCGAACAGGGTAACGGCCTGATTTTACAAGGCCAGTGGCTGGACGCCTCGGTACAGCTCACCAGCGCGCTCGGCGGCGGCTACCCGCACTCCTGATCTTTCCGGCTCTCTCAGACTGAGCTTCTATACTTAGAGCCTGATGAGACAGATTCTTAAGGTTCAGTTTGATTCAACCGGAGATATTATGAGAAAAGTGGCCATTGTCACCGCGTCTGATTCAGGTATCGGCAAAGCCTGCGCCCTGCATCTGGCGCAGCAGGGATTTGATATTGGCATCACCTGGCATTCCGATGAACAGGGCGCGCGCGCGACAGCGCAAGAGGTGATGAAGCACGGCGTTCGCGCTGAGACCGTCCAGTTAGATCTCAGCCAGCTACCTGCGGGGGTACAGGCGCTTGAGCAACTGATTACCCGGCTGGGCCGGATTGACGTGCTGGTGAATAATGCGGGCACAATGCGCAAAGCCGCGTTTCTTGAGATGCCCTTCGACGACTGGCGACAGATTTTCACGGTGGACGTCGACGGCGCATTTCTCTGTTCCCAACTGGCTGCTCGCCAGATGGTAAAACAGGGGGAGGGCGGCCGTATTATCAATATCACCTCGGTACATGAGCATACGCCGCTGCCCGAGGCCAGCGCTTATACCGCCGCGAAACACGCCCTTGGCGGGCTGACCAAATCCATGGCGCTTGAGCTGGTCAAACACAATATTCTGGTCAACGCCGTGGCGCCGGGAGCCATCGCCACCCCGATGAATGATATGGACGACAGCGACGTGAAGCCTGGCGCTGAACCGTCGATCCCACTGGGGAGAATGGGGGCGACGCGCGAAATTGCCAGCCTGGTGGCGTGGCTGTGTTCGGACGGGGCAAGCTACACCACCGGCCAGTCGCTGATCGTCGACGGCGGATTTATGCTCGCCAATCCACAGTTTACACCGCAGTAGCGTTCGTATTAGTCGGCTTTGCGGCGGCTGCGGCGTTTTAGCCACCCGCGAACGCCGACCACCAGCGCAATGGCAAGAAACAGCCAGACCAGATGTTTTAGATGGTGATCAAGGCTGTGCAGCCAGGGGGCAATGACTTCACCACCCGCGTAGCCGAGTGTGGTGAAGATCAGCGCCCAGATCAGCGCCCCGAGAATATTCAGCGGCAGAAAAATTTTTGGCGGCAGATGGCTTGCGCCAATCAGCAGCGGGCCAATGACGCGAAAACCGTACATAAAGCGCGTGCCGATGACGAACAGATATGGACGACGCTGGATCATCTTTTGCGCCTGGCGGATTTTGTCACGATGACGGGAAAAACGGCGCAGGAGCGAGTCACCGTAGCGGCGCCCGAGCAAATACAATACCTGATCGCCAATCATGCCGCCTACGGCGACGGCCAATACCACCAAAGGAAACTTCAGTAATCCCTGATGAGCGGCGACGCCGCCCAGCAGGGTCACAGTTTCGCCTTCCGCCAGACTACCGATGACCAGCGCGGCATAACCGTATTGTGCAATAAGACTGTTTATATCCATATGTCTGAATAACCTCCGCACGGTTAAGCATACACCTTGTGAATTTATGTTGCTGAATGAAAAAGGAGGAGGGGATCGTCTGCCCTGACATTTCCTGATCTGTACATAAAATAATCGAAAAGCGAATTATACTTGAGGTGTTAGGGGCCGGAACTGACACAAGGGGGCGGTATGAACCATGTCTGGGGGTTGTTTTCCCATCCCGATCGTGAAATGCAGGTGATCAAAAGCGAGAATGAAACGGTATCGCATCACTACACCCATCATGTACTGCTGATGGCGGCGATTCCGGTTATCTGCGCGTTTATTGGCACCACGCAAATCGGCTGGAATTTTGGCGACGGCAACGTGCTGAAGCTGTCGCCGGTAACGGGGCTTGCGCTGGCTGTGCTGTTCTACGCCGTCATGCTCGCTGGCGTGGCGGTGATGGGACGGGTGATCTGGTGGATGGCGCGTAGCTTTCCGCAGCGCCCGTCGCTGGCGCATTGTATGGTGTTTGCCGGTTATGTAGCGACCCCGCTGTTTCTGAGTGGGGTGGTGGCGTTGTATCCGCTGGTCTGGCTGTGTGCGCTGGTGGGAACGGTGGCGCTGTTTTATACCGGTTACTTACTGTATCTCGGTATACCGACCTTCCTGAACATTAATAAGGAGGAGGGGCTGAGCTTCTCCAGTTCGACGCTGGCGATTGGCGTGCTGGTGCTGGAAGTGCTGCTCGCGCTGACCGTTATTCTGTGGGGATACGGTTACCGGGTCTTCTGAGGTCATTCTCTGCATTGTTGGTGTAAAAGCCAGCAATGCAGCCTTTCCTGACGATTCTCTTATGGCGGCAATGTTATTAGCTCGCTATGATTCTTTCGCTAGCTTAAGTAAATTCTCACTCAAGCGGTGCGTGTTATCACACGTGTGAATCATTTTCTGAAATCTCATCATGCTGACATTCCGAGTTTCTGTTCTTAGCCTGGCGTTAATGCTGGCGGTGCCTTTTGCACCGCAGGCGATGGCCAAAGCGGCGGCGACGACCGCGGCCTCCCAACCGGAAATCGCCTCCGGTAGCGCGATGATCGTCGATCTGAACACCAATAAGGTGATCTATTCGAACCATCCGGATCGGGTGCGCCCGATCGCCTCGATAACAAAATTAATGACCGCGATGGTCGTGCTGGACGCGCGACTGCCGCTGGACGAGAAGCTGAAGATCGATATCAGCCAGACGCCAGAAATGAAGGGCGTCTATTCCCGCGTGCGGCTGAACAGTGAGATCAGTCGTAAAAACATGCTGTTGCTGGCGCTGATGTCCTCGGAAAACCGCGCGGCGGCAAGCCTGGCGCACCATTATCCGGGAGGCTATAACGCCTTTATTAAGGCGATGAATGCGAAGGCGAAAGCGCTCGGCATGACCCATACGCGTTTTGTCGAGCCGACCGGGTTATCCATTCACAACGTATCTACCGCGCGCGATCTCACCAAAATGCTGATTGCCAGCAAGCAGTATCCGCTGATTGGACAACTGAGTACGACGCGTGAGGATATGGCGACCTTCTCGAACCCGGCGTATACCCTGCCGTTTCGCAATACCAACCATCTGGTGTACCGCGACAACTGGGACATTCAGTTGACGAAAACGGGCTTCACGAACGCGGCGGGGCACTGCCTGGTGATGCGCACGGTAATTAATCACAAACCGGTGGTGCTGGTCGTGATGGACGCCTTTGGCAAATATACCCATTTTGCCGACGCCAGCCGTTTACGTACCTGGATTGAGACCGGCAAAGTGATGCCGGTTCCGGCGGCGGCATTAAGCTATAAAAAGCAAAAAGCCGCGCAGATGGCGCAGCAGACCGCGCAAAACGATTGAGCTGAAAGCCGGATAAGGCGGTTCTCCGCCATCCGGCGACATCAACGTTATTCCGGCAGCGTCCAGTCACCCTCGTTAAGCGGGCGCTGCATAATCAATGTGTCCCGCCAGTCGCCTTTCTTGTAGCCGACGCTGCGAAGCTGTCCGGCAATTTCAAAACCATGTTTTTTATGTAACCGTAATGAGCCAGGGTTATTGTGCCCGTCGCCTATCACCGCCACCATTTGTCGCCACGGGCCTGCTTCACAGCGACTGATGAGCGTGGACATTAACAGACTACCGATACCGCGCCCGGTCATGCTGGCGTCAACGTATATCGACTCTTCCAGGGTATAACGGTAGGCGGGGCGAGGGCGGTACTGAGTGGCATAGCAATAGCCCACCACCACGCCGCGATACAAAGCCACCAGCCAGGGCAGGCCATACTGCGCGACCTTGAGCATTCGCTGGCGCATCTCTTCTACCGTCGGGGGGATCTCTTCGAAAGAGGCGCGACCATTCAGCACATGCCAGGCGTACAGCGCGGAAATGGCCTCCACGTCGCCGGGCGAAGCGTCGCGCACCACAATATCATCATCAGAAAGCGTATCGGCAGCAGACATGGTTATCACCTTCAGGATAAAAAGCCGGAGTCATAGCTCCGGCACATGTCGTTACTTTTGCACGATATTTCGAGCAGATCCAGCCTGCACGGCGGGCCTGCTTACACGGTTTGCCCGGTAGAGGGGTCTTTCCAGAATTTCTGCTTGCTGGTTTTGCCAATTCCGGGATTCATACTGTTGGTCGGGTCATTTTCGCGATAAAAACGGGTCAACGCCTCCGGCGCTTTGTACAGATGCCCGACGTTGTGCTCGGCGGGATACTGCGCGCCGCGCTGGTGAAGCAGTTCAAGCATCTGCGCTTTCAACGCATGTACGTCAACGCCTTTTTTAACGATGTAATCCTGATGGAAGACGTAGCACATAAAGTGTCCGTAATAGAGCTTATGCACTAACTGGCTGTCAAGTTCCGGCGGCAAATGTTCATACCACTCAGTGTCATTACGACGCAAGGCGATGTCCAGCGCCAGAATATCTTCCACGTCGTCGGCATGCACTGCCTGATAGCGGATTGCCGCGCCCGCCGCCGCGAAACGGTGCAGGAATGCTTTGCTGCCTTCCTCCGGCGTACAGGCGAAGAAGTCGCCTTCCGCGGTTTTAAAGAATTCGCTCAGCCAGTTTTGCGCTTCCGCCACGCCGTCCCCGGCCATTTTTAACAGCAGATGATGCTCGTATTTATCGCGCCAGCTTTTCATTCGCGGCGGCAAATGACTGGGGAACAGATGACCGAACTTCTGCATTGCGCGGTCAGTGAAGTGCGGACGGAAAAATTTCACTTTCTCCAGCATTGCATCGGTACGGCCCTTCAGGGTAAAGAAGAACGGCATTTTGTCGGTACCGAGCTTGTCGATCATCAGGAACGTATCTTTACCGTACTGCTCCGCGATATCGTAAATATCACGATGCATGTACTCGCCCGCGACTGGCAGATTCTCAAAGTTTGCCAGAATATGGCGGCGGATTTCGGTCAGCACGTCAGGCTGATTGGTGCCGATGTAAAACACCTGCTGGTTTTTTTCCGCTTCAAAAGTGTCGAGGCGTACCGCAAACACCGCAAGCTTTCCGGCGCAGCCGGAGGCTTCAAACAGGCGGTCCGGGTCGGCGTTATAACGCGCCGGCGTGTCAGCCTCGATATCGCGCACGCGGGTTACGTAGTCGTGATCGTGGGCGTGACGCCCGTCGTGACGCACGTTTTCTTCTTTGATGCGCTCATCGTCCAGTTGACTGAGGATCTGCTCCGGCGTTTGACCAAGGTCGATGCCGAGATGGTTGACCAACTGGAGCTTGCCGTTTTCATCAATACGCGCAAACAGCGACATTTCGGTATAGGCAGGGCCGCGCTGAACCAGCGAGCCGCCGGAGTTATTACAGATGCCGCCAATCACCGAGGCGCCAATGCACGACGAACCAATGACCGAATGCGGTTCGCGCCCCAACGGTTTCAGCGCTTTTTCCAGTGAATACAGTGTGGTGCCCGGCCAGGCCAGCACCTGCTCGCCTTTGCCAAGGAGATGCAGCTTGTCGAGGCGCAGAGTGCTGATAATCACAATATCGCGATCGTAGTCGTTGCCGTTCGGCGTTGAACCTTCGGTCAGGCCCGTGTTGGCGGCCTGCATCAGAATAATTTTGTCGGCATTCACGCAGGCGTTAAGGACGCGCCAGAGTTCAAGCAGCGAGCCGGGAAAGACCACCGCCAGCGCATCGCCCTGGCCGGAACGGAAGCCCTTGCGATAGCGGGCGGTTTTCTCAGGTTCAGTCAGCAGGTGTGAATGACCCACGAGACGGGCGAGTTCATTCAGAAAGGCTTTATTATCAGTTGTTGTCAGGGAAGACATTTTCCACTCCTTGTGGTGGGACAAAATATCACGTTCAAGCATAGCGCTTTGTCTGCCCCTGCGCTTACTCATTTACCCTGTCTGTGAATCAGCGGCGGTGAAAATTAAGAGAATAACCTTCGCTTTCTGCGTGGCTGCCAATTAGGCTTATGGCAACGTGCGGTTTTTGTTATATTTTCGCAGCCACGTCGGGCTAATGAGAAAGAGAGAAACAACATGAAATGGCTATGTTCTGTAGGTGTCGCGGTGAGTCTGGCGTTGCAGCCAGCGCTGGCGGAAGATATGTTTGGTAACCACCCGCTGACGCCGGAAGCGCGGGATGCGTTTGTGACTGAACTCCTGACCAAAATGACCGTTGATGAGAAGATTGGTCAGCTTCGCTTGATTAGCGTCGGCCCGGATAACCCGAAAGAAGCGATCCGTGAAATGATCAAGGACGGACAGGTTGGGGCGATCTTCAATACCGTCACCCGCCAGGATATCCGCAAAATGCAGGATCAGGTGATGGAACTGAGCCGCCTGAAGATCCCTCTCTTTTTCGCGTATGACGTGTTGCACGGTCAGCGTACCGTTTTCCCCATCAGCCTGGGCCTGGCTTCCTCTTTTAACCTTGAGGCGGTGAAAACCGTCGGGCGCGTGTCGGCATATGAAGCGGCAGATGACGGCCTGAATATGACCTGGGCGCCGATGGTCGACGTTTCCCGCGACCCGCGCTGGGGACGCGCTTCCGAAGGCTTTGGCGAGGACACCTATCTCACATCGATCATGGGCAAGACGATGGTGGAAGCGATGCAGGGTAAAAGCCCGGCGGACCGCTATTCGGTGATGACCAGCGTGAAGCACTTCGCCGCCTACGGCGCGGTGGAAGGCGGCAAAGAGTACAACACCGTCGACATGAGTCCACAGCGTCTGTTTAACGACTATATGCCGCCGTACAAAGCGGGGCTGGACGCGGGCAGCGGCGCCGTCATGGTGGCGCTGAACTCGCTGAACGGAACCCCCGCCACGTCTGATGCCTGGCTGCTCAAAGATATTCTGCGCGACAAATGGGGCTTTAAGGGGATTACCGTTTCCGACCACGGCGCGATCAAAGAGCTGATAAAACACGGCACCGCCGCCGATCCCGAGGATGCGGTGCGCGTGGCGCTCAAGTCCGGCATTAACATGAGCATGAGCGACGAGTATTACAGCAAATACCTGCCGGGGCTGATCAAATCCGGCAAGGTGACGATGGAAGAACTGGACGACGCCGCCCGTCATGTGCTGAACGTCAAATATGATATGGGGCTGTTCAACGATCCGTACAGCCATCTGGGGCCGAAAGAGTCTGACCCGGCGGACACCAACGCCGAAAGCCGCCTGCATCGTAAAGAGGCGCGAGAAGTAGCGCGCGAAAGTCTGGTTCTGCTGAAAAACCGTCTGGAAACCCTACCGTTAAAAAAATCCGGCACTATTGCGGTGGTAGGTCCCCTGGCAGACAGCAAACGTGACGTGATGGGCAGTTGGTCCGCGGCGGGCGTGGCGGATCAGTCAGTGACCGTACTGACCGGCATTCAGAACGCCGTGGGTGATAAAGCAAAAATTGTTTACGCCAAAGGCGCGAATGTCACTGACGATAAAGACATCGTCACGTTCCTCAACCAGTACGAAGAAGCGGTGAAGGTGGATCCACGCACGCCGAAAGCGATGATCGACGAAGCGGTGAACGCGGCGAAACAGTCCGACGTGGTGGTTGCCGTCGTCGGTGAAGCGCAGGGCATGGCGCACGAAGCCTCCAGCCGGACCGATATCACTATTCCGCAGAGCCAGCGCGATCTGATCGCGGCGCTGAAAGCGACCGGCAAGCCGCTGGTGCTGGTGCTGATGAACGGCCGTCCGCTGGCGCTGGTGAAAGAAAATCAACAGGCCGACGCGATCCTGGAGACCTGGTTTGCCGGTACCGAAGGCGGTAACGCCATTGCCGATGTGCTGTTTGGCGACTACAACCCGTCCGGTAAACTGCCGATGTCTTTCCCGCGTTCCGTCGGGCAGATCCCGGTCTACTACAGCCACCTTAATACCGGTCGTCCGTATAACGCCGATAAACCCAATAAATACACGTCACGCTACTTTGACGAGGCTAACGGCCCGCTGTATCCGTTTGGCTACGGTCTGAGCTACACCACGTTTACCGTGTCTGACGTCAAACTTTCCGCCCCGAGCATGACGCGTGACGGCAGCGTAACCGCGAGCGTGCAGGTGACGAACACCGGTAAACGGGAAGGCGCGACGGTGATTCAGATGTACTTGCAGGACGTGACGGCGTCTGTGAGTCGTCCCGTGAAAGCGCTGAAGGGCTTTAAGAAGGTGACCCTGAAACCGGGGGAAACTCAGACCGTCAATTTCCCGATCGACGTCGAGGCGTTGAAGTTCTGGAATCAACAAATGCAGTATGATGCCGAACCGGGCAAGTTTAACGTCTTTATCGGCGTAGACTCAGCGCGGGTCAAGCAAGGGGAATTTGAGCTGCTGTAACAGAGACGAGAGGCGGGCATAATCCCGTCTCTCTTTTTTGCGCTGGCGCGAAAAAACTGAATTCTCCGGTTAAAGAGACACTTTTCGACTATGCTTTTTGCTCAAGTCGCTGAAAAGGGCGGCAAAAGGATGAGGAAAGCATAATGACACTCTCAAAGATCTGTGCGGGCTCGCTGGCGCTGTTAGCGGCGGTGAGTTTACCCCTGCAGGCGGCGTCGCCGGTGACGGTGGGGTCGAAAATCGACACCGAAGGGGCTCTGCTCGGCAATATCATTTTGCAGGTGCTGGAAAGCCACGGCGTTAAAACGGTCAATAAAGTCCAACTGGGCACGACTCCGGTTGTGCGTGGGGCAATCACCTCCGGCGAACTGGATATTTATCCGGAATACACCGGCAACGGGGCTTTCTTCTTTAAAGATGAAAACGACCCGGCGTGGAAAAACGCCAACGCGGGCTATGAAAAAGTCAAAAAGCTCGATGCCGAACAGCATAAGCTGGTGTGGTTAACGCCAGCGCCCGCCAATAATACCTGGACCATCGCAGTGCGTAGCGATGTCGCTGAGAAAAATAAACTCACTTCGCTGGCCGATCTCGGACGCTACCTGAAAGCGGGCGGAACCTTTAAGCTGGCCGCCTCGGCCGAGTTTATTGAGCGCGCCGATGCGCTTCCCGCTTTTGAAAAAGCCTACGATTTTAAACTGAGTCAGGATCAACTGCTTTCGCTGGCGGGCGGCGACACCGCGGTAACGATCAAAGCGGCAGCACAGCAAACGTCCGGCGTAAACGCGGCGATGGCTTACGGTACGGACGGTCCGGTGGCCGCGTTGGGGTTGCAAACCCTGAGCGATCCGAAAGGCGTACAGCCGATCTATGCCCCTGCGCCGGTAGTGCGTGAAGCAGTGCTGAAAGACTATCCTCAAATGGCCGAATGGCTGCAGCCGGTATTCGCCAGCCTTGACGCGAAAACCCTGCAGCAGTTAAACGCCAGTATTGCCGTGGAAGGACTGGACGCGAAAAAAGTCGCCGCAGATTACCTGAAGCAAAAGGGATGGGTGAAGTAAAAGGACTGAAATAAGGCTGGGTGACGTGGCAAAAGTCAGTATTAACCGCGTGCTGTTGCTGCTGGTGGCGCTCACCGCAGTTGCCGCCGCGCTGCCGTTCGTAAACTATGCTCCTAACCGACTGGTTTCTGGCGAGGGGCGTCCGATCTGGGCAGTCTGGCCCGGTTCGGTTTCGCTGCTGGTGGGCGCCGGGTGCGCCTTGCTCACGCTGTGCTTCGTGCCGGGAAGACGAGGCGCTGCGCTCACGCTTGCTGTTGCGCAACTGTTGGTGATCCTGATGCTCTGGAGCGCGGGAAAAGCCGCCAGCCATCTGGCTGAAACTGGCTCGCCGTTGGCGCGGACCAGCCTGGGAAGCGGTCTGTGGCTGGCGCTGGCGTTAGGGCTGCTGGCCTGTAGCGACGCGATTCGCAGAATCACCGTCCAGCCGCTCTGGCGCTGGGTTCTGCATGCCCAGATCGCCATCGTGCCGCTGGCGCTGCTGTTTTCCGGCGCGTTCGACGCGCTTTCTCTGCTTAAAGAATACGCCAACCGGCAGGACGTCTTTGACGACGCGCTGGCGCAGCATCTGACGCTGCTGCTGGGAACCGTTTTGCCTGCGCTGGCGATTGGCGTGCCGCTGGGCATCTGGTGCCACTTTTCCGCTGCCCGTCAGGGACCGGTGTTTACCGTGTTAAACGTGATCCAAACCATTCCGTCGGTGGCGCTGTTTGGTCTGTTAATTGCGCCGCTCGCCGGGCTGGTAAAGGCCTTCCCGTGGCTTTCATCGTTGGGCGTCGCGGGAACCGGTCTGACGCCGGCGCTGATCGCGCTGGTGCTGTACGCGCTGCTGCCGCTGGTGCGCGGCGTGGTCGCCGGGCTGGACCAGGTGCCGCGTGACGTGCTGGAAAGCGCGCGCGCGATGGGCATGGGCGCCGCCCAGCGCTTTTTTCACGTCCAGTTGCCGCTGGCGTTACCGGTATTTTTGCGCAGCCTGCGCGTGGTCATGGTACAAACAGTCGGGATGGCCGTGATTGCCGCGTTGATTGGCGCGGGCGGCTTCGGCGCGTTGGTTTTTCAGGGACTGCTCAGCAGCGCCATCGATTTAGTGTTGCTTGGCGTGATCCCGGTGATTGTGCTGGCGGTAGTGATTGACGCGCTGTTTGACTTAGGGAGCGCTTTGCTGAAGGTAACCCATCATGATTGAATTTAACCACGTGAGTAAAACCTTCGGTGAGCAGAGAGCGGTTAACGATCTCAATCTGCATTTTAAAGAAGGCAGTTTTTCGGTGCTGATTGGCACCTCCGGTTCGGGAAAATCAACCACGCTGAAGATGATCAACCGCCTGGTGGAACATGACAGCGGACGAATTCGCTTTGCCGGTGAGGAGATCCGCTCTCTGCCGCTGCTCGAACTTCGCCGACGTATGGGATACGCCATTCAGTCGATCGGTCTGTTTCCACACTGGACCGTGGCGCAAAACATTGCCACCGTGCCGCAGTTGCTCAAGTGGTCGCGACAGAAACGAGACGATCGGGTCGATGAACTGATGGCGCTGCTGGGGCTGGAGCCGGGGCTGCGGGAACGCTATCCGCATCAGTTGTCCGGCGGGCAACAGCAGCGGGTGGGCGTAGCGCGCGCGCTGGCCGCCGACCCGCAGGTTCTGCTGATGGATGAGCCGTTTGGCGCGCTGGATCCGGTTACCCGTGGCGCATTACAGCAGGAGATGACCCGTATTCACCGCCTGCTCGGGCGAACCATTGTGCTGGTGACCCACGATATTGACGAGGCGTTACGCCTGGCGGAACATCTGGTACTGATGGACGGCGGCGAAGTGGTGCAGCAGGGCACTCCGCTCCAGATGTTGACCGCGCCGACCGATGATTTTGTTCGCCAGTTTTTCGGACGTAGCGAACTGGGCGTACGTCTGCTGTCGCTGCGTAACGTCGCCGACTATGTGCGGCGTGATGAGCACACTGTCGGCGATGCGTTAACGGAAACGATGACGCTACGCGACGCGCTCTCCCTGTTTGTGGCGCATAACCGGGAAATTTTACCGGTGGTTAACCAGCATGGCGTTGCCTGCGGTACGCTGCACTTTCGCGATTTGCTTTCGGAGACGTTGCGTGATGAAACGACTGACTGATCCGCTGCTCTGGCTTATCGTCGTATTTGTGCTGATGCTGGTAGGCTTGCCGCATAGCGAGGCGCTGTTCGCTCGCCTGTTTCCTGAACTGCCGCGTCCGGTCTACCAACAGGAGAGCTTTGTCGCGCTGGCGCTGGCCCACTTCTGGCTGGTCGGCGTGTCGAGCCTGATCGCGGTGCTGATTGGCGTCGGGGCAGGGATCGCGGTCACGCGACCTGTCGGGGCGGAGTTTCGTCCGCTGGTGGAAACCATTGCCGCAGTAGGACAAACCTTTCCGCCCGTCGCCGTGCTGGCAATCGCGGTGCCGGTGATGGGGTTTGGCCAGCAGCCGGCGATTATTGCGCTGATCCTTTACGGCGTGCTGCCGGTGCTACAGGCGACGCTGGCGGGGCTGGGGTCTGTCCCGGCAAGCGTACGGGAAATCGCCAGCGGGATGGGAATGAGCCGCGGCCAGCAGCTGCGAAAGGTCGAACTGCCGCTGGCTGCGCCTGTCATTCTGGCGGGGATCCGCACCTCGGTAATCATCAATATTGGCACGGCGACCATTGCCTCTACGGTTGGTGCGAGTACGCTGGGCACGCCGATCATTATCGGCCTGAGCGGCTTTAATACCGCCTATGTCATTCAGGGGGCGTTACTGGTCGCGCTGGCGGCGATCGTCATTGACCGCCTGTTTGAACGATTAGTTCAGCGGCTTAGCCAGCACGCAAAATGAAGGTATAACCCGCGAGCATGACGCCGCCGATACCGCCGATAGCCATGAGTAAAAAGAGGGCGATAACGCCGATTTTCGTTGCGCTCATGATGTTCTCCTTATGTTAACCAAGAGATTATACAGAGAAGCGCTCCTGTTAATGAATCATTAAATGCCAAGTGGGTAAATATCGTATCCCTGGGCACGCCAGGTCGCCAGTTGCTGTTGCTGCGCCGGTGTCTGGTTTTCGCCGCACCACACCAGGAGGGTGCGGCCTTCAAATTGCTCCGGGCGAAGCTGGTTCAGGGAGTGCGCCAGTACGTCAACGCGCCAACCCTGCTGACTGGCGATCCAACCCTCAAGCCATAATCGGGTGGTGTCGTGAATATTCCAGCCTACCACCAGCGCGTCTTTGCCCTGTTTCTTTCTCGCCGAGGCGAGACAAATCGCAATGTAGTTAATTAACACGCCATCGAGAATGCCCAGCAGCGCCTGAAGCGTCGGCTGCGGGCACTGGAGACGGCGGCGTAGCGGAATAAACAGATGGCTGGTGAGCGTTTGCGCCGGATAATCCTGGCCGCGCTCTTTAAGCCAGACTCTGATGCTGTGCAGATTATTGTTTTGCAGGTAATGCAGGAGCGTTTCCTGATGCTCGCGCCAGCCGTTTTGCCGATCGAACGTGTCATTGCTCAACAGCACTTTGACTTTGCTGACCTGGACGCCGTTGTCGATCCAGCGTTTGATCTCGCGGATGCGGTCGATATCCGAGTCGTTGAAAAGACGATGTCCGCCGTCTGTTCGCTGCGGTTTCAGTAATCCATAACGCCGCTGCCACGCGCGAAGCGTGACAGGGTTGATATCACAAAGCAGAGCCACTTCACCTATGGTGTAAAGCGCCATCTTTTAATCCTTGCTCGCGAGGTCCCAGTTTAACTTTAGACGCTCTTTTTCGAACCAGGTAGTTTTGTCTGTTTTTTAATCAATTTAGCGGTAAAAATCTGAGAGTCGGCGGCGACATTGAGTGATCGTACTCACGATTTCATCTTTTTTTGCAACAGTTCAAAGAAAGATCAACGCTGTCGATGTATGTTACGCGGTTTTAATAGAAGTGTGGTCTGCGGGTATGTACGAGTTTAATCTGGTGTTGCTGCTGCTTCAGCAGATGTGCGTGTTCTTGGTTATCGCATGGCTGATGAGCAAGACGCGTCTGTTCATTCCCTTAATGCAGGTCACTGTCCGCTTACCGCACAAGCTGTTGTGCTACGTCACCTTCTCCATCTTTTGCATTCTCGGCACCTATTTTGGCCTGCATATCGACGATTCTATCGCCAACACCCGGGCGATAGGCGCGGTGATGGGCGGGCTGCTCGGTGGGCCGGTGGTCGGCGGATTGGTTGGGTTAACCGGCGGCCTTCATCGCTACTCCATGGGCGGGATGACCGCCCTGAGCTGCATGATCTCCACCATCGTCGAAGGTTTGCTCGGCGGGCTGGTACACAGCGTTCTGACGCGGCGGGGGCGGACCGACAAAGTCTTTAATCCGCTGACCGCAGGCGCGATTACCTTTGTCGCCGAGCTGGTGCAGATGCTGATCATTTTGCTGATCGCCCGGCCTTTTGACGATGCGTACCGGCTGGTCAGTAATATCGCCGCGCCGATGATGGTGACCAACACCGTCGGGGCGGCGCTGTTCATGCGCATTCTGCTCGACAAGCGCGCCATGTTCGAAAAATACACTTCGGCGTTTTCCGCTACCGCCCTGAAGGTGGCGGCCTCGACGGAGGGGATTTTGCGCCAGGGCTTTAACGAAGTGAACAGCATGAAGGTCGCGCAGGTGCTGTACCAGGAGCTGGATATCGGCGCGGTGGCGATTACCGACCGGGAGAAGCTGCTGGCTTTTACCGGCATTGGCGATGACCATCACCTGCCGGGCAAGCCGATCTCATCAAGCTATACGCTGCGGGCGATTGAAACCGGCGAGGTGGTTTACGCCGACGGTAACGAAGTGCCGTACCGCTGTTCGCTGCATCCCCAGTGCAAACTGGGATCAACGCTGGTGATCCCGCTGCGCGGCGAAAACCAGCGGGTGATGGGCACCATTAAGCTGTATGAAGCCAAGAACCGCTTGTTCAGCTCCATCAACAGGACGCTCGGGGAGGGGATTGCCCAGCTGTTGTCCGCCCAGATTCTGGCCGGACAGTACGAGCGCCAGAAAGCGTTGCTGACCCAGTCGGAAATCAAGCTGCTGCACGCCCAGGTGAATCCGCATTTTCTGTTCAATGCGCTCAATACCATTAAAGCGGTGGTGCGCCGCGACAGCGAGCAGGCGGGCCAACTGGTGCAGTATCTGTCCACCTTCTTTCGCAAAAACCTGAAGCGACCCTCAGAAATTGTGACGCTTGCCGATGAAATTGAGCACGTCAACGCCTATCTGCAAATTGAAAAGGCGCGATTTCAGTCGCGCTTAAAGGTGAATCTGAACGTGCCGGAGGCGCTGGCTCACCAGCAACTTCCGGCGTTTACCCTTCAACCCATTGTGGAAAACGCCATCAAACACGGCACATCGCAACTGCTGGAGACGGGTGAAGTGTCCATTACCGCCCGTCAGGAGGGACAACACCTGATGCTGGACATAGAAGATAACGCCGGGCTGTATCAACCGACGACCAATGCCAGCGGCCTGGGAATGAATCTGGTGGACAAACGCCTGCGTGAGCGTTTTGGCGATGACTATGGCATTAGCGTGGCCTGTGAGCCTGACCGCTTTACCCGAATAACCCTACGACTTCCGCTGGAGGAGAACGCATGATTAAAGTGCTGATTGTGGATGATGAACCGCTAGCGCGGGAAAATCTGCGGATCCTGCTACAGGAACAGAGCGATATTGAGATTGTCGGGGAGTGCGCGAATGCGGTAGAAGCGATTGGCGCGGTGCATAAATTACACCCGGACGTGCTGTTCCTCGACATTCAGATGCCGCGCATCAGCGGACTGGAGATGGTCGGTATGCTCGACCCGGAACACCGTCCATATATCGTTTTTCTGACCGCTTTTGATGAATACGCCATCAAAGCCTTTGAAGAACACGCCTTTGATTATCTGTTAAAGCCCATTGAAGAGGCGCGTCTGGAGAAAACCCTTAACCGCTTGCGCCAGGAGCGCAGCAAACAGGACGTTTCCGTGCTGCCGGAAAACCAGCAGGCGCTGAAGTTTATTCCCTGTAGCGGACACAGCCGGATTTATCTGTTGCAGATGGATGATGTCGCTTTCGTCAGCAGCCGAATGAGCGGCGTTTTTGTCACCAGCAGCGAAGGTAAAGAAGGCTTTACCGAACTGACGCTCAGAACACTGGAAAGCCGTACGCCGCTGCTGCGCTGCCACCGGCAATATCTTGTGAACATGGCGCATCTTCAGGAGATTCGGCTGGAAGATAATGGCCAGGCGGAGCTGATTTTACGCAACGGATTAACCGTGCCGGTGAGCCGTCGCTATCTGAAAAGTTTGAAAGAGGCGATTGGCCTGTAAAACTGGTACACTGCGCGCCATTGCATCATCGACAGTTGAAGGCTCTATGCTTAGTAATGATATTCTTCGTAGCTTGCGCTACACCCTGAAAGCCAATAATAACGACATGGTACGCATTCTTGCGCTTGCCGGTATGGAATCGACCTCTGCGGGTTTTGATACCTGGATGACCAAAGAGGATGAAGACGGTTTTGTGCGCTGCCCGGATATTGTCCTGAGCGGATTCCTCAACGGCCTGATTTATGACAAGCGCGGAAAAGACGATTCTGCGCCGGAATTAGCGCTCGAACGCCGCGTGAATAACAACACGGTGCTGAAGAAACTGCGCATCGCGTTTTCACTGAAAACGGACGATATCCTTGCCATCATGACCGAACAGAATTTCCGCGTATCAATGCCGGAAATTACCGCGATGATGCGCGCGCCGGACCATAAGAACTACCGCGAGTGCGGCGATCAGTTTATGCGTTATTTTTTACGCGGGCTGACGAACCGGGAACATAGCGCGAAGCCGCCACAGGGCAAGAAGGCGTAAAAAAAAGCCGGAGACGATCTCCGGCTTTTTGGTTATTTAACCTGCTGACCCGGCTTTGCGCCTTCGTCAGGGGTTAACAGGAAGATATCTTTCCCGCCCGGGCCTGCGGCCATCACCATCCCTTCCGAGATGCCGAAGCGCATTTTACGCGGCGCGAGGTTAGCAACCATTATCGTGTGGCGGCCAATCAGCGCCTGCGGGTCAGGGTACGCGGAACGAATGCCGGAGAAGACGTTACGCTTCTCGCCGCCGAGATCCAGCGTCAGGCGCAGCAGCTTGTCCGAACCTTCCACAAACTCGGCGTTTTCAATCAACGCCACGCGCAGATCGACTTTGGCGAAGTCGTCAAAAGTGATGGTTTCCTGAATCGGATCGTCCGCCAGCGGACCGGTGACCGGCGCTGTCGCCGCCTTTACTTCCTCTTTCGACGCTTCAACCAGCGCTTCGACCTGCTTCATGTCGATGCGGTTATACAGCGCTTTGAAGGTATTTACCTTATGGCCCAGCAATGGCTGCTGGATAGCATCCCAGGTCAGTTCGGTGTTGAGGAAAGCCTCCACGCGTTCGGACAGGGTCGGAAGAACCGGCTTCAGATACGTCATCAGCACGCGGAACAGGTTGATGCCCATTGAGCAGATCGCCTGCAGGTCGGCGTCACGGCCTTCCTGTTTAGCCACAACCCACGGCGCCTGTTCGTCCACGTAACGGTTTGCCAGGTCGGCCAGCGCCATGATTTCACGGATCGCTTTGCCAAATTCGCGGCTTTCCCACGCGTCGCCAATAACCGCTGCCGCGTCGGTGAAGGTTTTATACAGCTCAGGGTCAGCAAGCTCCGCCGCCAGTACGCCGTCGAAACGTTTATTGATAAAACCCGCGTTACGCGACGCCAGGTTAACCACCTTATTAACGATATCGGCGTTGACGCGCTGCACGAAGTCTTCCAGGTTCAGGTCAATATCGTCGATGCGGGAAGAGAGCTTGGCGGTGTAGTAGTAGCGCAGGCTGTCGGCGTCGAAGTGGTTCAGCCAGGTGCTGGCTTTAATGAACGTTCCGCGAGACTTGGACATCTTGGCGCCGTTCACCGTCACGTAGCCGTGTACAAACAGGTTGGTCGGCTTACGGAAGTGACTGCCTTCCAGCATCGCGGGCCAGAACAGGCTGTGGAAGTAAACAATGTCTTTGCCGATAAAGTGATACAGCTCGGCGCTGGAGTCTTTTTTCCAGTATTCGTCGAAGCTTACGCTGTCGCCGCGCTTGTCGCACAGGTTCTTGAACGACCCCATGTAGCCAATTGGCGCATCCAGCCAGACGTAGAAGTATTTGCCCGGCGCGTTCGGAATTTCAAAGCCGAAGTAAGGCGCGTCGCGGGAGATATCCCACTGTTGCAGGCCGGATTCGAACCATTCCTGCATTTTGTTCGCAACCTGCTCCTGCAACGCGCCGCTGCGGGTCCACGCCTGTAGCATTTCGCTGAACGACGGCAGATCAAAGAAGAAATGTTCAGAGTCACGCATCACCGGCGTCGCGCCGGAAACAACGGATTTCGGCTCGATCAGCTCCGTCGGGCTGTAAGTCGCGCCGCACACCTCGCAGTTGTCGCCGTATTGGTCCGGCGATTTACATTTCGGGCAGGTGCCTTTCACAAAACGGTCCGGCAGGAACATGCCTTTTTCCGGATCGTACAGCTGAGAAATGGTGCGATTTTTAATGAAGCCGTTTTCTTTCAGACGGGTGTAGATAAGCTCTGACAGCTCACGGTTTTCCTCGCTGTGCGTGGAGTGATAGTTGTCGTAGCTAATGTTGAACCCGGCGAAATCGGTCTGGTGCTCCTGACTCATCTCGCCAATCATCTGCTCCGGCGTAATGCCAAGCTGCTGCGCTTTCAGCATGATCGGCGTGCCGTGGGCGTCGTCGGCGCAGATGAAGTTGACCTCGTGGCCGCGCATTCGCTGGTAACGGACCCAGACATCAGCCTGGATGTGCTCCAGCATATGGCCGAGGTGGATTGAGCCGTTGGCGTACGGCAGCGCGCACGTTACCAGAATTTTCTTCGCGACTTGAGTCATAGTAGGTATTACTTCTTCTCTGTTAAAAGGGGGTTTTGATGTTACCTGAAAGGTAATAACTACGCCAAGAAATAAGGGCATCAAACCATAAATGATTAATCATTACCGCTGGAGTACACTAGGTCGCTACACTTGTACTTTTCAGAACAACAAAAAGGAGTCGGGATGAACGCACAATCCCAGGCCAAATCACCAGAGACCCTGCGCGCGATGGTCGCCGGGACGCTGGCGAATTTTCAGCACCCCACTTTGAAGCATAATCTGACGACCCTGAAAGCGCTGCACCATGTCGCGTGGATGGATGACACGCTGCACGTTGAGCTGGTGATGCCATTCGTCTGGCATAGCGCGTTTGAGGTGCTAAAAGAGCAATGCAGCGCTGATCTGCTGCGTATCACGGGGGCGAAAGCGATTGACTGGAAACTGTCGCATAACATCGCCACCCTGAAGCGGGTGAAAAATCAGCCGGGCGTGAACGGGGTGAAAAATATCATCGCGGTCAGTTCCGGGAAGGGCGGGGTCGGTAAGTCTTCTACCGCAGTTAACCTGGCGCTGGCATTAGCGGCGGAAGGGGCAAAAGTCGGTATTCTTGACGCCGATATCTATGGCCCGTCGATCCCCACCATGCTGGGGGCGGAAAATCAGCGCCCGACGTCGCCGGACGGAACCCACATGGCGCCGATTATGTCGCATGGCCTGGCAACCAATTCCATTGGCTATCTGGTAACCGACGATAACGCGATGGTGTGGCGCGGCCCGATGGCCAGCAAAGCGCTGTTGCAGATGCTGCAGGAGACGCTGTGGCCGGATCTGGATTACCTGGTACTGGATATGCCGCCGGGCACCGGTGACATTCAGCTGACGCTGGCGCAGAACATCCCGGTAACCGGTGCTGTGGTGGTGACCACGCCGCAGGATATCGCCCTGATCGACGCCAAAAAAGGCATCGTCATGTTTGAAAAAGTCGAGGTGCCGGTACTCGGTATCGTCGAAAATATGAGCATGCACATTTGCAGCAACTGCGGCCACCATGAGCCCATCTTTGGTACCGGCGGCGCGGAGAAGCTGGCTGCGCAATATCACACCCAGCTGCTGGGGCAGATGCCGCTGCATATTAGCCTGCGCGAAGACCTTGACCGCGGTACCCCAACGGTAACCAGCCGTCCGGAAAGCGAATTTACCGCAATGTACCGTGAGCTGGCGGGACGTGTTGCCGCGCAATTGTACTGGCAGGGGGAAGTGATCCCCGGAGAAATCGCCTTCCGCGCCGTGTAATACCGCCCGACCACCTGACATGGAAACGTTCACCGCATCAGTGCTATATTGATGTGGTGAATAATTTGAGTGGTTCACTTCAGGTAAATTCCCCTCGCGCCTTCCCTTTGGCGTTGACCGCAAAAACAACGCGTTCTTTACTCACCCTGAATAACGTTATATTTACGCCTGTAACGTAAGACAGATCATTTAAATGAATGATTTGTATTTTTATATTCCTCAATAAAATAAAAAGCCTCTTAAATGCGTATTAATTCATTAATTCTAAATATACCTTTAAGCTTAATTCATTTGTTGAAATTATATTGCACAATGTAAATTGTTTTAAATCAATAAAACAACATGTTCACATTGCGATAACTTTCTGAGAGTGTAAATTTCACCGCGTTGGAAACACACTGTAATAAACGGAAATATCTTTAATAGGGAAAAGACTATGAACAATTCTATTATTGCTGCTGCAGTACTGTCGGGTATTTTTATGAGTGCAGGGGCGTTTGCTGCAAATGAAGATATGGGGGAATTAAAAATCAAAGGCGAAATTGTGGGAACATCCTGTACTTTCGAAGGAGAAAATAACGCGACTATTGAACTGTCCCAGGTCGGTGCCGACAGATTAACGGGTTTAAACGCAGGTGACGTTTACAGCGGATATACAAGCCCGGAAGTTAGCTTACAAGTTAAATGTGCAGATAATAATAATCCGCGTATTAGTTTTAACCCTTCACAGTTTGTGGATGGGTTAAAGGTGACCAGAAATAACGCCGACGATAATGGGGCCGGTTTCGCGGTTTATCTTAATGGGAGCCAGGTAAAACCCGATGAAGCGGGTAATTTCCCTCTCAACAAAGATGATGCTGTCAATGGCGTTTATACTATGAAATTTTTTGCCCGCTATGCGGCGGTGACAACGAATGTCACTCCCGGACCTGTTGAATCCGTTCTGACGATGACAGTCCTGACCGACTAAATATTTTGGGCGGCTAAATTTAGCCGCCTGCCTTACATTTAAAAGGTTAACTGCCATGAAAAGAATTATAGCGTTATGGCTGGTCTGCGCCGCTATGCCAGCGTGGAGCGGCATCTATATTTATGGAACACGCGTTATTTATCCCGCACAGAATAAAGATATTACAGTGCAATTAATGAATGATGACAAGCGAAGCGCTCTGATTCAGGCATGGATAGATGATGGCGATACCAGTCTGCCGCCGGAGAAAATACATGTTCCCTTTATGGTGACGCCGCCCGTCATCAGGGTCGCGACCAATTCAGGTCAGCAGCTGAAAATTAAGCAGCTTGCTCATCATTTACCGTCGGATCGTGAGAGTATGTTCTATCTGAACGTTCTGGATATTCCTCCAAACTCAGAAAGCAGCAAAGATAAAAATGTCATTAAATTTGCTTTGCAAAACCGAATAAAATTAATTTACCGACCACAAGGTATCAGGAGAGTTGATAAAAATACGTTTTCTCGCTTGCAGATTATCCGTACGCATACCGGGATAAAGCTAAAAAATAATTCAGCGAATTGGATTACCATTCCGGAAATTAAAGCGAAAGATAGAGTCAACAAAGAAACGCTGCTGCTTGCCCCAGGAACGTCCCAGGCAATAACTTGCACGTCAATTGCGAATGACTTTACCGTGACGTTAATCGATGATTCAGGAAATTATTTGAGTGAATCAATAAAAGCAATAAATTAAAAATGGAAATAACATCTAAGGATAGGTAATGGAAAAGTTTAACACCATCACTCTGTCGATACTTTCAGCATTGCTCATTTCGCCCGCTTGGGCAGAAGAAGAATCATTCGATACGCATTTTATGTTCGGCGGAATAAAAGGCGAAAAAGTATCCCGATATCAGATCGACAGTAATAAACCTATGGCCGGGGTCTATGAGATGGATGTCTATGTCAATAAAGAGTGGCGCGGTACTTATAATATTGACATTCAGGATAAGACGGAAAATACCTGCATTCACCGGGAACTGATCGCCAGCCTGGGAATCAAATATCCGTCTCCAGTTGAAAGTTTAAGAAACGACTGCGTTCCTCTCAATAGTGTGGTGCAAGGTGGTAGCGTATTCTATGATACGGGTTCTTTTAACCTTTATCTTAGTGTGCCGCAGGCGTTTGTGCTGGAATATGAAGCTGGGTATTCGCCGCCGGAAACATGGGATCGCGGGATTAACGCTTTTTATACCTCTTACTATGCCAGTGAATATTATAGCCATTATAAAAAGGGTGGCAGCGAGAAAAATACGTACGCGAACTTTGTCAGTGGGGTAAATCTACTGGGCTGGCAATTATATTCAAACGCGAATTTTTCCAAAAGCGAGAACGCGAAAGGCAAATGGCAAAGCAATACCTTATATCTGGAGCGTGATTTCCCTTCGGTGATGGGAACGATGCGAATTGGCGAGCAGTACAGCAGCGGGGATATGTTCGAAACGGTACGCTTTCGCGGCGTGCGCTTCTGGCGGGATATGCAGATGTTGCCGCATTCTAAGCAAAATTTCGCTCCGGTTGTACGTGGTGTAGCGCAAAGCAATGCATTGGTAACGATTGAGCAAAACGGCTTTATTGTCTATCAAAAAGAAGTGCCCCCGGGGCCTTTTATGTTTGAGGATCTTCAGCTCGCCGGGGGCGGCGCCGATCTTGACGTGAGCGTTAAAGAGACAAATGGTTCCGTTTCTCGTTATATCGTTCCTTATTCTTCGGTTACCAATATGGTTCAACCAGGCGTGGCGAAGTATGAATTTGTCGCCGGGAAAAGTGATATTGAGGGAGCATCCGAGCAAACCGATTTTTTGCAAGGAACCTACCAGTACGGGATCAATAACCTGTTGACGCTATATGGCGGAACAATACTTGCCAACGATTATCGCTCGTTCACCCTTGGGTCAGGGTGGAATACATTTATTGGTGCGGTCTCAGTCGACGGAACACTCTCGTATAGCAAGCAGGACAATGGCGATGCATTGGACGGGCAAAGCTACCAGGTCGCCTGGAATAAATATTTACCGCAGTCGGCTACCCATTTTTCTCTTGCGGCTTATCGTTATTCATCACGTAACTATCGGTCTTTTAACGATCATATTTGGGCCAATAATCGGGATCATTATCAACGTGATGAGGATGATATATATGATATTGCAGACTATTACAAAAATGATTTTGGGCGTAAAAATACGTTCACGCTCAATATCAACCAGTCTTTGCCGGATGGCTGGGGTTATTTTACCGCCAGCGCGTTATGGCGAGACTATTGGGGACGTAGCGGTAGTGGAAAGGACTACCAGTTAAGTTACAGCACCGCATGGCAACGCGTGAGCTTTACCTTATCCGCCACTCAGACGCATGACAGTAACAACCGGGAAGACAAACGTTTTAATCTCTATTTCTCAGTCCCTTTTTCGTGGGGAGAAGCGGGGTCTGGCGTGCATCGCGAAAGCCATTTTTCGAATTCCACCACCTTTGACGAAAAAGGTTATGCGTCGAATAACGCCAGCTTAAGTGGTACCTTTGGCCAACGCGATCAGTTTAATTACACCACGAATCTAAGCAATCAGCGGCAGGAGCACCAAACGACATTTGGCGGAGCGCTAACCTGGAATACACCGTTAGCGACCGTCGCAGGCAGTTACAGCCAGTCCAGTCATTATCATCAGGTTGGCGGTAATATCCAGGGGGGGCTAGTGGCCTGGTCCGATGGCGTCCATTTAGCGCCGCGTCTTAATGATACTATTGCGATTATTAAGGCGCCGCACCTTAACGATGCGACCGTGCAGGGACGATCATATTTACGCACCAATGCGAAGGGTTACGCTGTCTATGAAGCATTAACCCCCTATCGGCAAAATTTCATTTCACTGGACGTCTCTGATACCGACAGTGAGGTCGCCCTGGTGGGTAACCGGAAAGTCACTGTACCTTACCGTGGGGCAGTCGTGTTAATGGTATTTGATACGGAAAAAAGTAAACCGTTTCATTTTCAGGCCCGGCGTCTAAATGGCGAACCGTTACCCTTTGGGTATGAGGTTGAAGATCATCACGGAAATAATGTTGGGCTGGTAGGTCAGGGAAGCCGGATATTCATTCGTACTGAAACCGTCCCCTCGTGGGTTAAAATCGCTACAGATAAACAACAAGGTCTTTTCTGTCAGATCACATTTGATAAGCAGATAGATGAAAACAACATTTATATTTGTCGTTAATACTCAGGTGATGCTATGAAAAGACTGTTATTTTTGTTTATGTTATCGTTATTGTCTCAGTTTAGTTATGCAGCATGCAGTGCGACAATAACGAATGCCAAAGATTATACTATTATTTCCGACAGCCTGATGCTGGGCGGTGAGGAGACAGTTATTATTGCTAACTCTTTTACTGATACTAACTGTACTGGTAATGATACCGTCTCTAAATTAGAAGTGTCTGAGCATATTATAGGCATGGGTCCAAATGATAGCGTTAAATTGAAAGTGAAAGTGGAATGGCAAAGCAGTGCTTCGATAAGTATGCGTAACAAAAATGGTGTAATCGATTCGCCTTTTAAAATTACGCTATCTGAAATAAATACCACGGAAGCTGTGACGTATTCTGCGCAGGGGGGGTACTCTGCCACAATAGATAATATCGCCGTATTGTCAGGTGCAACAAATCAAAGGAGCTTAGGGGAATGGGTAGTCATCGGTTTACGGTACCTTGCGTGTCTGGGTAATCGTGAGTGTATAGCCGGAATTTTAGCTTCGCTGAATGGACAGGGAGTTTATAAGTCTAATTTAACAATAACGTATCATCGGAAAGAAACCACCTGTGCCCCGCAAAATTTAACTATTTCGTTGGATCCGATCCCTGTCACCAAACTTCGTACTAAAGGAGAAGTGAATGAATTTATGCAACAAGGCGATATTCTCTTAGACTGTAAAAACCAGGTGCGTAACGCTGCGTTGGCATCCCGGCAGATTTCCGTCAATCTGCGAAGCGACTTTGTCTGGGATGAAAATGAAGCAGTACTGACCCCCGATACAGAAAACGGGGTAGGATTTATACTCAGGGATGCCGGTCATCAACCGCTCAAAATAAATAAAGGGACCACACTAAACAGTACGTTCAAAACGTTTAGCAAAGGCAGCGCCGTCAACGTGGTAGAATCCATTCCTGTTTTTGCCACCTACTACGTAATTGATCCCAAAAAAGTTAAAGCAGGCGCCTTGCAATCCAAAGCGTTAATCATTGTGACTTATAACTGAGCATCTTCTTGCCGCACTCTCCTGGAGGAGAGTGCGTATAGCGTCACCGATGATAAAAAATTTCGCCGTCGTAGGCTTTAATGATCTTTCCGTCAGCGTCGTTGATCAGCACATACGCGCCGCCCATGTAGGTCCAGTGGGTTCCGGCATTGGGCGCGGGCAGATTACGTAATTTCCACTGTTTGATGTTGTACTCATCGGTGCGGTACATCTCGGGAACCGTATCGCCGGGTTTAAAATGGGTGAAGTCAGCCACGAAGCTGCTGAGCTCATATTGATCAATCCCCTTTGCGGCGACGGTTGTAGCAGGTGCGGCCCAGACCGCGCTGGAAGCGAGCAGCAATGCGCCCAGCAACATAGTATTTTTTATACCCATACACACTCCACTCTTCGGGTTATCCATCAAGGTCGTACATGATTCAACCGCAGAGCCAGGTCAGGCAAGCCCCTTTTTGTGAGATTCCCGGCTTTTGAGTAAAAATTGTAACCTTCCTCTCCGGCGTTTCACAAACAGAGATTACTTCCGCCGCATCTCATTGCGACATGAGATATGTCTTATCTGAACAGGCTGACTGGAGGAAAGCGTTCGAGGAAAACCCCGCGCCGGGCGGGGGGATGGTTATTTCTGCACCACCTGAAGGATACCGTGTACGCGGCTATGCGCTTTAGTGTAAGAGGCCGTTTCAACCCCTTCATCATTAAGCGAGATGGAGAGGATATATCCGTTACCGCTGACTTCGTAGTAAGCGGCATTGACGCGTTTGACGGTCGCTTTTTTGTGATTAATATGCGCAACGGTAAATCCGTTGTTAATACTGGCGTTAATCCCCGGCCCGCTAAATTCTGCCATTCGCAATGGATCGGCAACATGACTGGCGTTCGCTGCCTGTGCATGTTGCGCTATATCGTTAACATTTTTTTGCCCACCGTGTTTTGCCATGCTGTCGGCTGGCGACGCACATGCCGCCAGCGCGACGACAACAGGAATCAGACATAACCTCGTTACGTTTTTCACATCATCACCATTACATTTAACCCCATACACAAAAGCTTAGTCGCTGGGCGTACATCGCCCCGGCGAAAAAGCCACAAAGCAGAAACAGAAAATACATACTGACCTGCAAAATTAAAAATTTTAAGTCTTTCAAGGTAATTAACGTACACGTTGGGCAGACTGAATTTGGAATCAAGCGCGGAATGAGAGAGACATTGTATTAATGTCAGCAATCGGCCTGTTGAATATAAAGACTATGTTTTAAATAAGCCCGCATGACGTTGATGCAGATCATATGAAATGCCTCTTGGAAAATAAATGCCAAAAAATAAAATGATGACATTACGTTAATGTGGCGATTGCGTAAATAATTAGCGTGGGTTATTTGAAAACAGGAGGCGGCGTCGGGGAAAATAATCTGATATAAGGTGATCCTTAACCTTCCTGCCTCCAGTTTAAAACCATCTTGCAAAGCGCAGAGGCTTACCTTACCCTTTTAACCTTGCATAACGCATTTATGCACATTGACTCGGGGTGCCCTTCCACGCGAAGGCTGAGAAATACCCGTACCACCTGATCTGGATAATGCCAGCGTAGGGAAGTCAGACACTGCTCGTGTCCCTTCTTCGCGCGGGCAGGAGCGTAACTATGCAGCCTGACCTGCTCAGCCCCGCACTTGCGGTGCATACTCTGCAACATTTTCGACAACACTCTCCGTTAACCCATTGCATGACCAATGATGTGGTTCAGAGCTTTACCGCCAATACCCTGCTGGCGCTCGGCGCTTCCCCCGCGATGGTGATTGAACCTGACGAAGCGTGTCAGTTCGCCGCGATTGCCAGCGCGCTGTTGATCAACGTCGGCACGCTAACCCAGCCGCGCGCAGTAGCGATGCGGACGGCGGTTGAACGGGCGAACAGCGCGCATACGCCGTGGGCGCTCGACCCCGTCGCGGTGGGAGCGCTCGACTATCGCCGTGAGTTCTGCCTGGACATATTGAACATGAAACCCGCCGCCATTCGCGGCAATGCCTCTGAAATTCTCGCCTTAGCCGGTGAGCGAGCCGGTGGTCGCGGTGTGGATACCACCGACGCTGCCGCCGCTGCGTTGCCCGCGGCGAAGCGGCTGGCCTTACGGGTGGGGGCCGTTGTCGTGGTCACCGGGGAAATAGATTATGTTACCGATGGCGAACGTACCCTGATCGTCGCCGGCGGCGATCCGTTAATGACCCGCGTTGTGGGCACCGGCTGCGCGCTCTCGGCAGCAGTGGCGGCTGTCTGCGCGCTGCCGGGCAGTCGGACAGAAAATGTCGCATCCGCCTGCTGGTGGATGAAACGCGCCGGACAACGTGCCAGCGAAGTCTGTCGCGGTCCGGGGAGTTTTATCCCGGCATTCCTCGACGCGCTGTATCAACTCGACCAGGAGGCGATAGCATGAAACGGATCAACGCATTAACTATCGCCGGGACGGACCCCAGCGGCGGCGCGGGCATTCAGGCCGATCTGAAAACCTTTTCTGCGCTTGGCGCGTATGGCTGCTCGGTCATCACCGCGCTGGTGGCGCAAAACACCCGTGGCGTGCAGTCGGTTTATCGTATTGAGCCTGATTTTGTCGCCGCACAGCTGGACTCGGTGTTCAGCGATGTGCGTATCGATACCACCAAAATCGGTATGCTCGCCGAAACCGATATTGTGGAAGCGGTAGCTGAACGTCTGCGGCGCCATCAGGTGAAAAATGTGGTGCTGGATACGGTTATGCTGGCGAAAAGCGGCGATCCGCTGCTATCGCCTTCGGCTGTCGCCACCCTGCGGACGCGTTTATTGCCGCAGGTTTCGCTGATTACGCCCAATCTGCCCGAGGCCGCGGTGCTTCTGTCATGTCCGCATGCCCGTACGGAAAAAGAGATGCTGGAGCAGGGACGTGCGTTGTTGGCGCTGGGATGTGGCGCGGTGCTGATGAAGGGCGGACATCTGGACGATACGCAAAGCCCGGACTGGCTGTTTACGCCGACGGGCGAGCAGCGTTTTACCGCGCCGCGGGTGATGACCAAAAATACCCACGGTACGGGCTGTACGCTCTCTGCGGCGCTCGCGGCGCTGCGCCCGCGCCATACCGACTGGACCGAAACGGTGCAGGAGGCGAAAAGCTGGCTTTCTGCGGCGCTGGCCCAGGCGGATACGCTGGAAGTTGGGGAGGGGATTGGGCCGGTTCATCATTTCCATGCCTGGTGGTAGCGTATATACTGGCAAAAGACTTGCTGTCAGGAAAAACGTCCATGGAACAAGCGCATACCCGGCTTATCGCACAGCTCAACGAACGTATCGCAGCGGTGGACAATACACCGTTGTACATTAAGTTCGCCGAAACGGTAAAAAACGCCGTGCGCAGCGGCGTGCTGGAGCATGGCAATATTCTGCCCGGCGAGCGCGATCTGAGTCAGTTGACCGGCGTTTCGCGCATAACGGTGCGCAAGGCGATGCGGGCGCTTGAGGATGAAGGCGTGGTGACGCGCGCGCGTGGGTACGGTACGCAAATTAACAACATTTTTGAGTACTCCCTGAAAGAGGCGCGCGGTTTCTCTCAGCAGGTGGTCCTGCGCGGGAAAAAACCGGACACCCTGTGGGTCAACAAGCGGGTGGTAAAATGCCCGGATGACGTGGCGCAACAGCTGGCGGTCGAAACCGGAAGCGACGTCTTTTTACTTAAGCGGATCCGCTATGTTGATGAAGAGGCGGTATCCATCGAGGAATCCTGGGTGCCTGCGCATCTTATTCATGATGCGGATGATATCGGCGTATCATTATATGATTATTTTCGTAGTCAGCATATTCATCCGCAGCGAACCCGCTCACGGGTGAGCGCAAAAATGCCGGACGCCGAATTCCAGTCGCATATTCAGCTGGATGCTAAAATCCCCGTGCTGGTCATTAAACAGGTCGCGCTCGACCAGCAGCAGCGGCCCATTGAGTACAGTATTAGCTATTGCCGTAGCGATTTATATGTCTTTGTTTGCGAGGAGTAGCGCTTTTGCAGACTGATCGTCTGCATGAGGCAAAAGCCGCACTGGTTTGCGCCGATGCGGCTTTATGATTTATCTCTTGAGCGAACCCAGCAACTGTTCACGGAACGGCGCACAGTCGCCGCCCCGGTGTCCCACGACCCACGACGCGACGGCGTTACCAAGCAGCACCGCGTCCGCAACTGACCAGCCAGAGGCCAGACCGGCCAGCAATCCCCCGGCATGACTGTCGCCCGCGCCAATGGTATCAACCACCGTTGTCGGGAAGGCGGGGACGCAGCCAGCGGCATCGTCAGTGAAATACCATGCTCCGTCTTTGTCATGACGCACTACCAGTGGCGCAGCGAAACGCCTGACCCATTCTGCGCCAAATGTCCGGATTTCCTTGCTTAGCGTAAAGCGATCGCTGACGATGTCCGCCTCCTGGCGATTAAGCGACACCAGCGGACGACAGGCCAGAATACGGGCCATCAGCGCATCGGGGATATCGCCAATCCGCGGACCAAAATCGATAACGGGCGTCACGTCCGTGAGGTTTTCAAGCCAGTGCGCCAGTAATTCGCCGCACGGCGACGCAAGTTGATAGCCGGACAGATAAATCAGGCTACCTCGCGGCACCGAGAGCTGAGCCAGCCAGTCGGCGTTCCAGGCATTTTCCACGCCGCTAAAAGACATAAAGGTGCGTTCACCGTCCGGCTCAACCAGGGCCAGACACCAGCCGTTATCACCCTGAGCATGATCAATCGGGCTGTATAAGCCCTCTTTGGCCATCCGGTTGCGGATAATCTCCGCCCATACGCCCTGGCCGAGCGGCAGGGCATTGGTCGCCGTAATCCCAAGGCGCTTAAGCGCGACGGCGATGTTTAGCGCGCAGCCGCCGACGTTAACGCTTTGCTGCTTAAGCTCGATGTCGCAGCCGCGCCAGGGCAGAGCGTAAGCGTCGGCGATAACATCAATGACCGCCGCGCCGACTACCGTGACCGGCTGGCGGGAGTCGAGATCCGCAAGCATCCCGTACAGGCGTGAAGCGTTCATATTCCCTCCCGTCGCTGACGCAGACGCGCCAGCTCCGTAGCATAGCGGGTGAAATCGAGGCGGTTCACCGTATCCAGCTCTCGTTTCAGTGTGGAATCGATGGCATCAATGCCGTGCAGCGCGCCGCAAATGGCGGTCGCCATCGCGCCGATGGTATCGGTATCGCCGCCCAGGTTAGCGCAAAGTATCGCGCAGCGGTTCGGATCGGTCTGCGCCAGCTCGACCATAGCGATGGCGCAGGCGACCGACTCCAGCGTGCTGGTGCCCGCACCCACGACCTGATACAGCTGTTCACTGGCGGCTTCAGGGCCATCGGCCTGGCGGACGATTTTTAACGCCAATTCCAGCCGTGCAGCCAGCGAGGCACTGAAAGTGGTGATGCGTTTTTCCTGAGCGTGTCGGGCAATGGCGGGCAGTGATGCCACGATGTCGGACCACGCGTTGCCGTCTACCGCCCGGGAAATGGCCCAGGCCACCACTACCGCGCCGGCAATGGCCAGATCCGACTTGTGGGTGGGGCTGGACGCCAGCGTCACGTCATCAATAAAGGCGTCGAGATCGCGCGGCGGCAACAGGCATCCCAACGGCGATACGCGCATCGCCGCGCCGTTAGTGACGCCGTTGTTTTCCAGTTCCGCTACCGGTTTACCGTCGCGTATGGCATTAAGTGCAATCTTCGACGTCGGCCCGAGAACATTTTTATTGAAAGCGTCAAAGCCCTGCGCCCAGTCGAGAATCGTGTGGCCAATCAGGTCGGGATCAATGTCGCCGTCGCGCGCCAGGAGCGCATCTGCCAGACAGAGCGCCATCGAAGTATCATCGGTAAACTCCGCACGATTGAAATAACAGGCCGCGCTGTTCTCCTGCGGACCTGGCAGAAAGCGGTCGATCCAACCGAAGTGCGCTTTCACGCGGCTTCTCGGCCACAGCTCAGAGGGCATCCCCATCGCATCCCCTAACGCCTGCCCGTAAAGAGCACCGAGAATACGCTCTGCTTTCATTTTACTTCTCCTTGTGTCAACGCAGAATCGCGAACCTCAATAGCGGTGATCTCTTTGTCTGATTCGCGAAAGAAAATCATAAACAGTACGGCAATGACAGCGATCATCACCGCGCCGAACGTCCACATTCCCGCCCAGTTGAAGGTGAGACCGTTAACCGGTTCCTGATAAGCAAACATTTTTTCCATCATCACGCCGCCAAGACGATAGCCCAGCAGGCTGCCGAAGCCCTGACAGCACAGGGTGATCAGCCCCTGGGCCGCGGTGCGCATATGCACTGGCGCTTTTTTATCCACGTAGATATAGGCGGTCACGTAGTAGAAGTCGTAACTGACGCCGTGCAGCAAAATGCCAAGAAACAGCAACGCATAGGTGAAGTATTCTTCTGCGCCGCCGTAGATAAAGAACGCGTACCGGATCGCCGCGGTGATAAGACCAAGCAATAATACCTTCTTAATACCAAAGCGTTTAGTGAAAAACGGCAGCGCCAGCATAAAGAAGATTTCGGAGAACTGACCGAGCGTCATCCAGCCGGTGGCGTTTTTCATGCCGACTTCCGTCAGATACCCGTTGGCGAAGATGTAATAAAACGCCAGCGGCATCGCGAACAAAAACGAACAGAAGAAAAAAACGAGGAAGTTGCGGTCGCGCAGCAGGATCAGCGCGTCCAGCCCGAGCATGACCCGGAAGTCCATTTTCCCTGTGCTTTTTGGCGGGGTGTCCGGCAAAAAGAAAGCGAACACGCCCAGCAGCGCGGAACTGGCGGCGGTAATCAGCAACGGAATATTGGTCGGCGAGATATCGTTATAACCCAGCATCTGCGGCAGAAACCCGCAGGCAAGACCCGACGCAATCCAGCCAATCGTACCCATTACGCGGATGCGCGGAAAATCACGTTCCACGTCCGGCACGTTGGCGAAAGCGATACTGTTGGTCAGGGCGATAGTGGGCATATAGGTCAGCGAATAGGCCAGCAGCAACGGAAAGAACCCGGTAAAGGTCGTTTGTCGGGCGGCAAAATACATCAGCGCCGCGCCTGCGAACATCAGCACAGCGAGCACCTTTTGCGCCGAGAAAAAGCGGTCGGTCAGCGAACCCACAAGGATCGGCGAGAGGATCGCCGCTATCGCCGTACAGGCGTAAGACCAGCCAATCTCACCGGCAGTAAAGCCGCTTTTGCTTAACCAGAGCCACAGCGGAACGAACCAGGCCCCCCAGATAAACCACTCAACGAACATCATGAATGACAGTTTCACTGTAGTTTTCATCATTAAATCCTTCATGACAGGTAAGGTACGTCATGACAGTACCATTAAATAATACCTTTAAAATACCTTTGCGGCGAAATCTTGACCGTCATAACACTTTTTCGTCAGTGAATCGTGCCAGCAGATAGCGCTGAAAAGTGCGCTGAAAATGGAAAAAATGGCCGGTCGGTACCAGGCTTAATGCTGCCCGCAAAAGCGGGTCAGGACAATCCACATTCCGAATCCCTCGGAACTTACGGGAGCATAGCTATGACTGATATTGCGCAGTTGCTTGGCAAAGACGCCGACAGCCTGTTACAGCATCGTTGTATGACCATACCTTCTGACCAACTTTATCTGCCAGGACATGACTACGTTGACCGCGTGATGGTGGACAATAACCGTCCGCCTGCGGTGCTGCGTAACATGCAGACGCTGTATAATACCGGACGTCTGGCGGGAACCGGTTATCTGTCTATTTTACCGGTTGACCAGGGCGTGGAACACTCGGCAGGCGCGTCGTTTGCCGCCAACCCGCTCTATTTTGATCCAAAGAATATTGTTGAGCTGGCGATTGAAGCCGGCTGTAACTGTGTGGCATCCACATACGGCGTGTTGGCTTCCGTCTCGCGCCGCTACGCCCACCGTATTCCGTTCCTGGTGAAGCTGAACCACAACGAAACGTTAAGCTACCCAACGGAATACGATCAGACCCTGTATGCCAGCGTCGAGCAGGCGTTCAATATGGGGGCGGTCGCCGTCGGCGCGACGATCTACTTCGGTTCCGAGCAGTCCCGTCGGCAAATTGAAGAGATTTCCGCGGCCTTTGAACGGGCGCATGAGCTGGGGATGGTCACCGTGCTGTGGGCGTATTTGCGTAATTCGGCGTTTAAGAAAGAGGGGACCGACTACCACGTTTCTGCGGATCTCACCGGGCAGGCTAACCATCTGGCGGCGACCATCGGCGCGGATATCGTGAAGCAGAAAATGGCGGAAAATAATGGCGGTTATAAAGCGGTTAATTTCGGCTACACCGACGATCGCGTCTACAGCAAACTGACCAGCGACAACCCGATCGATCTGGTGCGTTACCAGTTGGCGAACTGCTATATGGGACGTGCGGGTCTGATTAACTCCGGCGGCGCGGCAGGCGGCGAGACCGATCTGACCGACGCGGTACGTACGGCGGTCATCAACAAACGTGCTGGCGGTATGGGGCTGATCCTCGGCCGCAAAGCCTTCAAAAAGTCGATGGCGGACGGTGTGAAGCTGATCAACGCTGTACAGGATGTCTACCTCGACAATAAGGTCACAATCGCCTGACCAGCAGGGCTGCGGCGCGTGGTCGCAGCTTTTTCATCACGACCAGAAGGAAGCATTAACGCAACAACGGACAGTCCGGTGGTAAACGGCAGCGTAGCGCGGCGGGGAGGGTTTTAATATGAAAAGACTGACCGCTCAGCGGTTCGCCGTCCAGGTTAAAGGTAATGTCGTGCGGCGCGCGTATCTCGAACCACGAGGAGGCGCCGTCGACGATATTGGGATTTTCTTCCGGCGGCTTGAGGGTGGAAAACAGCGCGGGCAGGATCTCCTCGCCGGTAAAGATTCGCAGTTGCAGTAAACCATCGTTAATCAGCGCGTCCGGGCAGAGCTGCTGTCCGCCACCCGCCTGGCGACCGTTGCCAATGCCGATCACCAGCGCGTCACCCTGCCACTGAAAGTTCTCGCCGCGAATTTCGCAGCGGTCAGGTTTCAGCGTATCCATGCGCATCAGACCGTGGATGATATACGACACGCCCCCCAGCGCGGCCTTCAGCTTTTCCGGCGTTTCGGTGGTAATGCGGGTACCGAATCCGCCGGTCGCCATATTGATAAAGCAGGTTTTGTCGTTCACTTTTGCGATATCAATCGCGACGGCGTTCCCGGCGATGGCCAGCTTCAGCGCTTTATCCAGCGCGTCTGGTATGCCGACGCTGGTAGCGAAATCGTTGGCTGTGCCGAGCGGCAGAATACCCAGCGCCGGAACGGCCTGGCCTTCGCACTGAATTAACGCGGTCGCCACTTCATTAATTGTTCCGTCGCCGCCGCCGGCAATCACCGTTTCCACGCCGAGACGGCGGGCTTCTTCAACATAGCGCTGCGCGTCGCCTTTTTCCCACGTAACGCGAACATGAATTTCTACGCCTTCGTCACGAAGCAGCCCAATCGCTTCACGAAGCGTGGGGTTATCGGCCCCCTTGCCGTTCAGAATCAGTAAACTGGCGGGAAAATTAGCCATTCTCGTTTTTGCCTTATTGTTTTATCAGAACACAAGAAGTGTATAGCAGAATGAAAAACCGCGCGGACAGAACTGACTGAAAAAGGGTTCCGCTTTTCGCAGAAGGGCGTCTGGAAATAAAAAAACAGCCGCCCAAAAAAATAAGCCTGCGTAAGGGAGATTACGCAGGCTAAGGAGGTGGTTCCTGGTACAGCTAGCATTTATGGGTTATGTTTTTCAGCACGGCGGATAATACCCTTAAAGAACGAAGCGGTATGTGATCGGTTTCTAAGAATCATTCTGGCATGAAAAAATAACCCTGATTAACTATTTACCGTGCGGATTACGCGTTGATTCACCGGAAAAATTGCGCATCAGCAGAGCATAATCCAGCGTAAGATCCTGCGGTACAGGGATCCATACGGTATAGCCGTCGCCCGGTGCGACCGGCATCGCTTCGCCTTTGCCGTTTTCCATTTGTTCCAGAGTAAAGTTGACGTTGCCCTGCGGCGTCATCAGCTCAAGGCTGTCGCCGACAGAAAACTTGTTCTTTACCGCAACGGCGGCTAACTCACCTTTACGCTCGCCGGTGAATTCCCCCACGAACTGCTGGCGCTCAGACACCGAATAACCATAGTCATAGTTCTGGTAGTCGTCGTGGGTATGACGACGCAGGAAGCCTTCGGTGTAGCCACGGTGCGCCAGACCTTCCAGGGTTTCCAGTAACTGCGGATCGAACGGTTTACCGGCGGCGGCGTCGTCAATGGCTTTCCGGTACACCTGCGCGGTGCGGGCGCAATAGTAGAAAGATTTGGTGCGGCCTTCAATTTTCAGCGAGTGCACGCCCATGTGGGTCAGGCGCTCAACGTGAGCGATGGCGCGCAGATCTTTTGAGTTCATGATATAGGTGCCGTGCTCATCCTCGAACGCGGTCATGTACTCGCCGGGACGCTGGGCTTCTTCTATCATGAACACTTTATCGGTAGGCGCGCCAATACCCAGCGTCGGCTCGACGTTTTGCACCGGAATCGGTTCGTATTTGTGAACAATATTGCCGACCACATCCTCTTTGCCTTCCTGGACGTTGTACTCCCAGCGGCAGGCGTTAGTGCAGGTGCCCTGATTCGGGTCACGTTTATTGATGTAGCCAGAGAGCAGGCAACGGCCGGAGTAGGCCATGCACAGCGCGCCGTGCACGAAAATTTCGATCTCCATGTCCGGCACCTGATTGCGGATCTCTTCTATTTCTTCCAGCGACAGTTCGCGGGAAAGGATCACGCGCGTTAACCCCATCTGATGCCAGAATTTTACCGTTGCCCAGTTGACGGCGTTGGCCTGCACGGAGAGATGGATCGGCATATCGGGGAAGTTTTCCCGCACCAGCATGATAAGCCCGGGGTCAGACATGATCAGGGCATCCGGACCCATTTCCACCACCGGTTTGAGGTCGCGGATAAAGGTTTTCAGCTTTGCGTTGTGCGGCGCGATGTTCACCACCACGTAGAATTTTTTCCCCAGCGCATGGGCTTCATTGATGCCAAGCTGAAGGTTTTCGTGGTTGAATTCGTTGTTGCGCACGCGCAGGGAGTAGCGCGGCTGGCCCGCATACACGGCGTCAGCGCCATAGGCGAAAGCGTAACGCATGTTTTTCAGCGTTCCCGCCGGGGAAAGGAGTTCCGGTTTAAACATAGTGTTCTCGTTCTGATGACAGGTCAGATCCGCTTCACCTGATGAAGCGGCAGGAGGAGAGTCCTCACGTTAAGGGCGGGCATTGTAGCGCCGCGAAGAGGGGAGGTAAAGTAAAGGGAAACGCCGTATCCGACCTGAAGGAGGATAAACAGGCCGGATAAGCGTGGCGTCATCAAGCCATCCTGCAGGCGTCCGCTTCCCAGCGGTAGCCTACGCCGTACACCGCGCGGATAAACGACTGCTCTTTGTCCAGCGCTTCCAGCTTACGGCGCAGGTTTTTGATATGGCTGTCAATGGTGCGGTCGGTGACGACCCGATAATCATCATACAAACGGTTGAGCAACTGTTCGCGGGAAAACACTTTTCCCGGTTCGTGCGAAAGGGTTTTAAGCAGACGAAATTCCGCCGGGGTCAGGTCGAGCATCTTCCCGCGCCAGGAGGCCTGGAAACGGCCTTCGTCGACAATCAGCGGGCTTTCGGCGTCCATCTGTTGTAGCTCGCGCTGCGGCTTACAACGGCGCAGGATGGTCTTCACGCGGGCGACGACTTCTCGCGGGCTGTACGGTTTGCAGATGTAATCATCCGCGCCAATCTCCAGCCCCAGCAGACGGTCGATCTCTTCAATCTTGGCCGTGACCATCACAATCGGCACGTCAGAGAAGCGGCGTATTTCACGGCACAGGGTCAGGCCGTCAGTCCCCGGCAGCATCAGATCCAGCAGGATCAGGTCGGGCGGCGTCTGGCGCACATAGGGCAGCACCTTGTCGCCATGGCTAATCAGCGTCGGGGCATAGCTCGCGGCGCGCAGATAGTCGATCAGTAACTGCCCCAGCTTGGGTTCATCTTCCACGATTAGAATACGCGGTGTGTTTTCATCAATGGGTAACTCAGTCATACGTCTCTCTGTATATCGCGTTCCAGCGGAAATTCTACTGTAATGCTAACCCCGCCAAAAGGCGAATGGGCAGCGTGGATGCGGCCATTGTGCGCTTCAACAATGTTGACGCAAATCGCCAGCCCCAGTCCGGAGCCGCCGCTGGCGCGGTTGCGGGAGCCTTCGGCGCGGTAAAAGCGCTCAAACAGTTTATGTAACTGCTCATCGCTGACGCCCGGCGCAGAATCGGCAAAAACGAGAAGCACCCGTTTGTCGCGCTGTTCGGCGCTGATGTGCAATTTTCCGCCGCTGTCGGTGTAGCGCAGGCTGTTTTCCAGCAGGTTGTTAAAAAGCTGCATCAGACGATCCCGATCGCCAAACATCTGGATGCTGTCCGGCAGGGAAAGCTGTAACGTCAGGTCACGGCTGGCAAAGCGTTCCCGGAACGCGCCTCCCGCCACTTCCAGCAGCGGGATTAAATCCACGGACGTTTTTTGATAGGCCAGCGCGCCTTCGTCGGACATGGAAAGCTGGTGCAGATCGTCCACCAGCTTGGTCAGCGTCGCCACTTCAGCCTGTAATGATGCCACCGACTCCGGCGTGAACTGGCGAACGCCGTCCTGAATCGCCTCCAGTTCTCCGCGCAGTACCGCCAGCGGCGTGCGCAGTTCATGAGAGATATCGGCCATGAAATCGCGGCGCATCTGCTGGTTCTTTTCCAGCGTACTGGCCAGCTGGTTAAAGTCCTGCGCCAGTTTGCCCAGCTCGTCAGCGCTGGTGGCGGTCACCCGGGTAGTAAAATCGCCCGCCGCCAGCTTGTGAGTCCCGTCAACCAGGCGTTTGACCGGGGCCAGCAGCCCACGCGCCAGCAGGAAGGTCGCCAGGGCCGCGAGAAGCGTGGCGAGCGCGACGATAAGCCAACTGGTACGCCGCTGCTGCTTGTCGAAATTAATGTCGGTATTGCGGGTCAGGCGCTCTACAGGAGAGGCGATCACTGCGCCAACCTCCACGCCATTGACGATAATCGGCCGCCGTGAGCCGTCGTGCGGCACCGGACCGCGTGGGCCGACCAGGACTCTGGCGTTTTGATCGACCACCCAGAACTGAGTGCGCCAGCCATGCGGCGGCATGCCGGGCCCGGGCTTGTCGTCATCTCTCTCATGCTCGAACGAGCGCAGGATCTGAAACACAAAGCGGTCGTTATTTCGCAAAAAGCGCCAGTTGCCGTGCAGCGCATACTGTTCGCCCAGCGCGTCGCCCAGCAGAGTTAAGCGCTGCTCGTTGCCGTGCTTGATGTAGTCGATAAACCCGCGCTCAAAGCTGACGCGAACCGCCCAATGCATACTGATAAGCAGCACGATGCAGGTGGCGAAAATCGCCAGAAACAGTTTGCCGGTAATGCCGGGCCGCCAGAGCTTCATCTGGTTCTCCTTTTGCGCCGCGCAATGACGACATTTTTATGCGTGTCATTGGGGACACGGGCAAAGACAACGGCGGGCAGAGCGATGATCACCGCCATGCAAAGCCAGGTGTATATAAAAACGGTGTGGGTTGCGCCGCTGTCGGCGGTGATGTGCTGCTGTCCGAACATACCCAACAGCAGGCCAGCCACGGTTACGCCGATACTCATCGACAGTTGCATAATCATCGACAATAAACTGTTGCCGCTGCTGGCCAGCTCATCCGGCAGATCTTTCAGCGTCAGGGTGTTCATGGATGAGAAACGCGTCGAGTTAATCATCCCCTGCAACAGCAGGACAAACGGCAGCACGTAGTACCAGCCCAGCAGGGCGGCGGACATAAACAGCAGCGTTACGCCTGCGAGCCCCAGCGTGGTGCATACCAGTACCCGACGATAGCCAAAGCGGTTAACCACCTGCACCACAATGCGCTTCATGCCCATGCTGCCAAGGACCATCGGGATCATCATCAGCCCGGCGTGAAACGGCGAGAAGCCAAGGCCAATCTGCAAAAAGACCGGGGTCATAAAGGGCAGCATGCCGCTGCCGATGCGTCCGGCAAAACTGCCCAGCAAACCGAGCGAAAAGGTCGGCGTGTGAAACAGGGTCAGGCTGAACAGGGCGCGTGGATTGTTTCTGGCATGGTTGAGGTACAGCAAAATCGCCGCGATGCCGCATACCACCAGCGCGCCGAGGGTGAAGTGAGTCATTCCCGTCTCTTTGCTGCCGTCCAGCGCAATAGTCAGCAGCGCCATGCCGGCGGCCAGCAGCAGAAAACCCGACAGGTCGAAACGCCGGGTTTGCAGGGTGTAGTTGGGCATCAGCATCAGCGTGGCAATGGCGCCGACGATGCCCACCGGCAGATTAATCAGAAAGATCCAGTGCCAGGAGGCGTATTCCACGAGGATCCCGCCCAGCGCGGGTCCCAGCAGCGGACCGACCTGACCCGGCAGCGTGACGAAAGTCATCGCCGCCATGTACTGCGCGCGCGGAACGATCTTCATCACCGTCAGCCTGCCAACCGGCACCATCATTGCGCCGCCCACGCCCTGTAATACGCGCGCCATCACCAGTTCGTTTAGCGTGCTGGACCACGCGCAGAACAGCGATCCCAGCGTAAACAGCGTAATCGCCGTAAAAAAGATATTCCGCACGCCCACCCGATCCGCCAGCCAGCCGCTGGCGGGGAGCATCACCGCCACGGTCAGTACATATGACACAATCACCCTATGCATGTGAAGCGGGCTTTCCCCGAGGCTTGTCGCCATCGAGGGAAGCGCGGTATTCACGATGGTGGTATCCAGCGACTGCATAAAAAAGCCGAAGGCCACAATCCACAGTTGCCAGCGGGTGCTGTTAGGAAGTTCTGTCATAGGTCAGTTATCGGGTCACCTTTATTCCGGGAAAAACGCAGCCGCAGGCGGTCGAAAAAGAGATACACCACCGGTGTGGTATAGAGCGTTAACAACTGGCTCATCACCAGACCGCCGACAATGGTGATCCCCAGCGGCTGGCGCAGTTCGGAGCCGTCGCCGCCGGAAAGCACCAGCGGCAGCGCGCCAAATAACGCGGCCAGCGTGGTCATCATTATCGGGCGAAAACGCAGCAGACAGGCCTGGAAAATCGCTTCCTGCGGGCTGAGGTTACCCTGTCTTTGCGCTTCCAGCGCAAAGTCGACCATCATAATGGCATTTTTCTTTACAATACCAATTAACAGCATGATGCCAATCAGCGCAATCAGGCTGAACGGGGCGTTGAAAATTTCCAGCGCCAGCAATGCTCCAACGCCCGCTGAAGGCAGGGTGGAGAGAATTGTGAGCGGGTGAACATAGCTTTCATACAGTATTCCGAGCACGATATAAACCGTGGCAATGGCGGCGATAATCAGGATCACCTGTGAATTCATGGTTTCCTGGAACACCTGCGCGGTGCCGGCGAAACTGCCGCGTACGGTCGACGGCACGCCAAGCTGGGTCATCGCGCGGGTGATAGCCTCGCTGGCCTCAGACAGCGACGAACCGGTCGGCAGGTTAAAGGAAACGGTCGAGGCCGCAGACAGCCCCTGATGATTCACCGACAGCGGCGCGTTAGCCGGTCGCCATTTGGCGAAATAGGAGAGCGGAATTGCCTTGCCATCGCTGTTTATCACGAACATTTTCTCCAGCGCGCTGATGTCCTGGGTATAGCGCGGATCGACTTCCATCACCACTTTGTACTGGTTCATCGGCTGGTAAATGGTGGAGATTTGCCGCTGGCCAAAGGCGTTGTTCAACAGGCTGTTTGCCGCCTGCACGTCGATACCGAGGCGCGACATGGTTTCGCGATCGTAAACCAGATTCATCTCGGCGCCGTTATCCTGTTGATCCGAATTGACATCCGCCAGTTGGGGCAGGGCTGCCAGCGCTTTACGGATCTTCGGCTCCCATTCCCGCAGGGCGGCCAGATCGTCCGACAGCAGCGTGTACTGATAGCTGGCGTTCGACTGGCGTCCGCCGACACGAATATCCTGCACCGCCATCAGGAACAGGTTTGCTCCCGGCTCTTTTGCCAGCTTCACGCGCAGGCGGTCAATCACCTGCTGCGCCGTTTCATTACGGTCGCCGCGAGGTTTTAGGGTAATGAACATCATCCCGCTGTTAACGCGCGAACCGCCAGTGAAACCCGTAACATTATCCACGGCCGGGTCGTCACGAATGATTTTCATGAAGTCCTGGAGTTTCCCGCGCATTGCCTGGAAGGAGATACTCTGGTCGGCCTGGATCCCGCCCATCAGCACGCCGGTATCCTGTTCCGGAAAAAAGGTTTTCGGAATCGAAATATACAGCCAGACGTTAAGGGCAATGGTGCCGAGCAGCACCACGCCCACCAGGCGGGTATGATTCAATACCCATTTTAGCGATTTGCCGTATCCCTGCTGCAGGGCAACCAGCATCCGGCCAAAGCCGCGCAGCCGTTTTTGTTCGCGCGGTTTGCTGGATTTCAGCATCCAGCCGCACATCATCGGCGTCAGCGTCAGGGACACCAGCAGCGAAATGCCAATGGCGACCGACAGCGTGACGGCAAATTCGCGCAGCAGGCGTCCCGGTAAGCCGCCCATCAGCAGCAGCGGTAAAAACACCGCCACCAGCGACAGGCTCATCGAGAGGACGGTAAAGCCCACCTCGCGCGTTCCCTGCAGCGCCGCCTGCAACGGTTTCATCCCTGCTTCCAGATGACGCGAGATATTTTCCAGCACGACGATGGCGTCATCGACGACAAAGCCGGTAGCAATCGTCAGGGCCATCAGAGACAGGTTGTTCAGGCTAAAGCCGCAGAGATACATCGCGGCGAAGGTGCCTATCAGCGAAACGGGTACCGCCACGGCGGGGATCAGCGTTGCCCGCCCGGAGCGCAGGAACAAAAAGACCACCAGAATCACCAGCGCGACGGAAATCACCAGCGTTTGCTCGACTTCTTCCAGTGAGGCGCGGATGGTGGGAGAGCGATCCTGGGCGATTTGCAGATCGATTGCCGCCGGAATGGTGGACTGTAGCTCCGGCAGCTTTGCCCGGATGCTGTCGACCGTCTGGATAATATTGGCTTCCGGCAGCTTGCGGATCATCAGCAAAATAGCCGGTTTAGCGTTGGTCATCCCGGCGTTGCGCACGTCCTGCACAGCGTCGGTCACCGTTGCGACGTCCCCCAGGCGTACCGCGCCGCCGTTGTTATAGTGGATCACCAGCGGCTGATAGTCTGTTGCGGTTTTCAGTTCGTCGTTGGTCTGGATCTGCCAGCGATGGCTGGCATCCTCCAGCGCGCCCTGCGGTTTTCGCACGTTGGCATCGCTGATGGCGGTGCGCACGTCGTCAAGCGACACGCCCTGATTAAACAGCGCCTGCGGATTTAATCCCACGCGCACGGCGGGCAGCGAACTGCCGCCCACGTCAACATCCCCGACGCCGTCGATCTGCGCGATAGTCTGCGCCAGCTGCGTGGAGGCGAAGTCATACAGCTCGCCCTGCGAATACGTGTCCGAGGTGAGCGTCAGGATCATGATCGGCGCATCGGATGGGTTGGCTTTACGGTAGGTGGGGCGGCTCGGCATCCCGCTGGGCAGCAGGCTTTGCGCGGCATTGATCGCCGCCTGTACGTCGCGCGCCGCACCGTTAATGTCGCGATCAAAATTAAACTGCAGAATGATCCGCGTGCTGCCAAGCGAACTGCTTGAGGTCATTTCGCTGACGCCGGCGATGCGACCCAGCGATCGCTCCAGCGGCGTCGCCACCGACGACGCCATGGTTTCCGGCGACGCGCCCGGTAGCGAGGCGCTGACCATAATCACGGGAAAATCCACCTGCGGCAGCGGGGCGACGGGCAGCAGACGAAACCCCAACACGCCGCACAAGGTAATGGCGACGGAAATCAAAATCGTCGCCACCGGGCGATAGATGAACAGAGCGAAAAATTTCATTTACGCTTCCTCATCCTGACGCGGGAAGCGGCTTTTTACGTACAGCGACAGCCGATCAAACAGCAGATAAATAACCGGCGTGGTAAACAACGTCAGCACCTGGCTTACCAACAGACCGCCGACCATGCCGATCCCCAGCGGACGGCGCAGCTCTGCACCAACGCCGGTGCTAAGCATCAGCGGCAGAGCGCCCAGCAGCGCGGCAAGGGTGGTCATCAGGATCGGGCGAAAACGCAGCAGGCAGGCCTGATAAATCGCGTCGCGCGGCGCCATGCCCTGTTCGCGTTCGGCGGCAAGGGCAAAGTCGATCATCATGATGGCGTTTTTCTTGACGATGCCGATCAGCAAAATGATGCCGATGATCGCTATTACATCCAGTTCGCTTCCGGCGATCATTAGCGCCAGCAGCGCGCCGACGCCAGCGGTTGGCAGGGTGGACAGGATGGTGATCGGATGAATAAAGCTCTCGTACAGCACGCCGAGCACGATGTACATCGCCACCACCGCCGCGACAATCAGCCACACCGTACTGCCCAGCGCAGCCTGGAAGGCGAGGGTGCTTCCCTGGAACTGGGTGGTGATGTCCACTGGCAGATTAAGCGTTTTTTCCGCGTCGAGAATCGCCTGCACCGCATCGCCCAGCGAATAGCCGTCCGGGACGTTAAACGACAGGGTGGCGACCGGAAACTGATCCAGATGGTTAATGGAGAGCGGCGCAAAGCGCTGTTCAACGCTGGCGATAGCGCTCAGCGGCACGATGCCGCCGTCGCTGCTGGTCAGGCGAATGGTGTCCAGCGCCGCCAGTCCTGGCGTGCTTTCGGTATTATGCTCCAGGACCACGCGGTACTGATTAGCCTGGGTATAAATCGTTGAAATCAGCCGCTGGCCAAAAGCGTTATACAGGGCGTTATCGACATCCGCCATGCTGATGCCTAACCGGCTGGCGCTGTCGCGATCGACCTTCACATACGCCACCAGGCCCTTGTCCTGCCAGTCGCTGCTGACATCGGAAAGCTGCGGCAACTGCTGCAGTTTGTCCATCAACTGAGGCACCCAGGCGCTGAGGGCGTCCAGTGACGTGGCCTGAAGCGTAAACTGATACTGGGTGCGGCTCACCTGGGTGTCGATGGTCAGATCCTGCGTCGGCTGAAGATAGAGGTTAACCCCGGGAACGCGCGCCACCGCCTCCTGCAGACGGGCGATCACCTTCTGCACCCGATCGTCACGATCGTCGAGCGGCTTCAGGTTGATTTGCAGCCGCGCGCTGTTCAGCGACGGGTTAGTGCCATCGACGCCAACAAACGCCGTTAAGCTCTCCACCGCCGGGTCTTTGAGGATCACGTCGGACACCTGCCGCTGACGCTGGGCCATGCTGACAAACGAGCTGGACTGCGGCGCCTGCAGGGTGCCCTGAATAATGCCGTTATCCTGCACAGGGAAGAAGCCTTTCGGGATGACCACCCACAGCACCACGCTTAACAGCAGCGTGCCTAACGCCACGCTGAGCGTCAACCACGGGTGGTTAAGCACTTTCGCCAGCCAGCGGCCATACCCGGCGATCACCCGCTCAAACAGACGTTCCGAGGCCCGGGAAAAGCGATTTTGCTTGCGCAAGGATGCCTGGCTCAGCATTCGGGCGCACATCATCGGCGTCAGGGTAAGCGACACCACGGCAGAAATAAGTATCGCCACCGCCAGCGTGACGGCAAACTCGCGAAACAGGCGTCCGACGATATCGCCCATAAACAGCAGCGGAATCAGTACCGCAATCAGCGAGAGGGTGAGGGAGATAATGGTAAAACCGATTTCGCCCGCCCCTTTCAGTGCGGCGGCCAGCGGTTTTTCGCCCTTTTCGATATAACGCGAAATATTCTCAATCACCACGATGGCGTCGTCGACCACAAAACCGGTCGCGATGGTCAGCGCCATCAGCGTCAGGTTGTTGATCGAGAAATCCAGAAACACCATCACCGCGAAGGTGCCCACCAGCGACAGCGGAACGGCGACGCCGGGAATAATGGTGGCGGGAACGTTACGCAGGAAAAGATAAATAATCATCACGACCAGCGCGATCGCCAGCATCAGTTCAAACTGGGTGTCGCTGACCGAAGCGCGAATGTTCATGGTGCGGTCGGACAGCACCGTCACGTTTACCGACTTCGGCAGGCTTTCTTTCAGTTGCGGCAGCATCTGTTGAATGCTGTCGGCGGTAGCGATGATATTGGCGCCGGGCTGGCGCTGAACGTTCATCACAATCGCCTGTTCTTTATTGGCCCAGGCGCCGAGCCAGCTATTCTCCGCCCCTTGTTCGACGGTAGCGACATCGCCCAGCCGCACCGGCGCGCCGTTTTGATAGGCGATGATCAGTTGACGGTATTCCTCGGCGGACTGCATCTGGTCGTTGGCAGAGAGCGTCACCGCACGAGTCGGGCCGTCAAGGCTCCCCTTCGCCGAGTTAACGTTGGCGCCGGTGATGGCGTTGCGTACCGTTTCGCTGGTCAGTCCCAACGCGGCGATCGCCTGGGCGTTGAGTTTCACCCGCACCGCCGGACGCTGCCCGCCGGAGAGGGTCACCAGACCGACGCCGGATACCTGGGAAATTTTCTGCGCGACGCGCGTTTCCACCATATCTTCAACCTGCGTCATCGGCATGGCGCTGGAGGTGACGGCAAGCGTCATGATGGGCGGATCCGCCGGGTTGACTTTGCTGTACACCGGTGGGTTCGGCAGATCGTTTGGCAGCAGGTTGGTCGCCGCGTTAATCGCCGCCTGCACCTCCTGTTCGGCCACGTCCAGCGGCAGGGTGAGCTGGAACTGAAGCGTGACCACCGAAGCGCCGCCGGAACTTTGCGACGACATTTGCTTGAGGCCGGACATCTGGCCGAACTGGCGTTCCAACGGGGCGGTGACGGCGGAGGTCATCACATCCGGACTGGCGCCGGGATAGAGCGTGACCACCTGAATGGTTGGATAGTCCACCTCCGGCAGTGCGGAGACGGGCAGAAAACGATAGCCGATGATCCCGGCCAGCAGTATCGCCACCATCAACAGGGTGGTGGCGACAGGACGCATAATAAACAGACGCGACGGGCCGCCGGTGCTGCCTGGAGGTAATACCTGCATCAGGAGCGCGCTCCTTTCTTAGCGTATTCGCGCGCGGTGGCTTTTGCTTCAGGCGCGGTGGCGCTTTGCGCCTCCACCACCTCCACTTTCGCCCCTTCGGTAAGACGGTCAATACCGTCGGTAACCACGCGGTCGCCAGCGGAAATCCCGGCGCTGATCACCACCTTCTGGCTGTCCTGAATACCGGTTTGTACCCGATGCTTACTGACTTTGTTTTCGTCATTTAACACCCAGACAAAGTGACCTTCGTTGCCCATCTGCAGGGCGGCGGTGGGTATAACCACCGCGTTCTGTTCGGTATCCACCAGCATTCTCGCGTTAACAAACTGATTGGGGAACAGCGTGTCATCCTGGTTCGTGAAGCGGGCTTTCACTTTGATGGTGCCGGTGGTGGGGTCAATCTGATTGTCGAGGCTCAGCAGCACGCCTTCGCTCAGCTTCTGCGCGTTGGTGCGATCCCAGGCTTCCACCACCAGCGGCTTACCGGTTTTTTTCGCCTGCATCACCGTGGCGATATCGCTTTCCGGCAGGGTAAAAATGAGATCGATCGGATGCGTCTGGGTGATCACCACAATACCTGTGGTATCGCCGCTGGAAATCTGGTTACCCACATCCACCTGTTTCAGCCCCACGCGACCGTCCACTGGCGCGGTGATACGGCTCCAGTCAAGCTGCAATTGCGCGCTGGCAACGCTGGCTTCATCGGCTTTAATCGTGCCTTCGGTTTCACTGACCAGCGCCTGTTGGGCGTCCAGCTCCTGGCGAGAAACTAAGTTGCTTTTGACCAGTTGCTGGTAACGGGCCAGATCGCGGCGGGCGTTCGCCAGCGTCGCTTTATCTTTCGCCAGTTGGCCCTGCGCCTGTGCCAGCGCGACTTTAAACTGGCTGGGGTCGATTTCAGCGAGCAGGTCGCCCGCTTTGACCTGTTGGCCTTCTTCGAAGTGCAGCGCCAGTAGCTGCCCGTCGACGCGACTGCGCACCGTCACGGTATTGGCGGCGGTAATCGTTCCTAATCCGCTGAGATAACGCGGCACCGCCTGTTCAACGGCGGTCGCCGCCTGTACGGGCGCCAGCGGACCGGCGCGCATCCCGCGACGACCCGCGCCCGCAGGCGCTTTCGCCTGCCCGGTCGCGCCCGGGGCCGCGCTCTGCGGCTCGCTATGGTTTTGCCAGAACCAGACTGCGGCGATGGCCGCCACGACCACCGCGAGAGCTATCACCCAGCGGGATTTGTTACTGCCTTTCATCGTTATGAGTTTCTCATCCTGAAACGTTTCACGGAATGATACTAGTTTAGACAGCCATCAAGGGAGAAAAATGGAGGAATTATGAAACCCGGTACGGATTCATCCTAATGGCGGCGCGCTTTGCGAGACGTTACGCAACAATCGATAACGAAAAAAGCGCTGGCGGAAAATGGCGATAGAGTGGCGGCAAGGCGATGAAGGAGGTAAGCCACGGATTTCAGCATGACGCTGAAAAGGGAAAGCCCCTCCCGAGGAAGGGGCCAGAATAAGGAAAGGGTTATGATGAAGTCAGTCATCATACTGGTGAGACTCTTAGTCATGAGCTTCCAGGCTTACTCAGACACCAGGGGGAGGGGCGACCCTCCCTTACCCTCACTCCTGAAACTAAGCCACACCAACGCTCATGTCAATGCGTTTGCTTGCAGCCAGCGAGGCGGTTAGCGGAAAACAACTTCCGCCCAGCGCGCCAGTCCGGCAGTCACCGAACCAAAGTCATCGCCGCCGGCAATCGGAATGCCCGGCAATTGCCTCGCCAGCGCTTTTTTAATCAGCGGCGAGCGGGCGCTGCCGCCGGTCAGGTAGATCACATCCGGTTTCTCCTGAGCGTTATCCAGCGCCAGTCGCACCTGTTCCAGAATGCGCGTTAACGGTTGATCCAGCGCTGTTTCCAGCCCCTGCTGGCTGATGGCGGTCGCCAGTTCATCGCTAATAAACGGCAGTGTGGCGGTAAATTCTGGCTGGTCGGAAAGGGCGATTTTGCACTCCTCGGCGCGGCGCGCCAGACGATGGCTCAGCCGCTGACGCCAGACTTTCACCAGCAACGCCACTTTTTCCGGTTCGCGGGCATCGCGTACCAGCGTGTCCAACAGGCGACCGTTGGCACTGCTGTAAAAATCGCTCTGCGCCGGAACGTCGTTGATGGCCACGGCGTTCCACCACGGCAGCACCGGTAGGGCAATGCCTTTTTCGGTCTCGCCGCCCATGCCGAGTAGCGGCATCAGGTTTTTGAACGCCAGCGCGATGTCGAGGTCGTTGCCGCCGACGCGGCAACCGCTGTGTCCGAGCAGGCTGGAACCACGGTCGGCGCGATGGTGCCATTGGGGTCCCATCAGCAGCAGCGAACAGTCGGTGGTTCCGCCGCCGATGTCCACGACCAGTACGCGTTTTTCTTCCTGCAGGGTGGCTTCATAATCCAGCCCTGCCGCGACCGGCTCGTACTGAAAGACCACATCCTGGAATCCGGCGCGGGTAGCGGCCCGCTGCAGAATGCCCTGCGCCTGACGGTTGGCTTCGTCACCGCCCAGCCCCTGAAAGTTGATCGGGCGACCGATGACGGCCTGGGTAATCGCGTCGGCAAGCTGATGTTGCGCCTGATTTCGGATGTGCAGCATCATGGCGCAAACCAAATCTTCAAACAGCGCAACCTGCTGTGGTTTGAGTCCGTTGGCGCCCAAAAAAGACTTGGGCGACTTAACGAAGTAGACCTCTTCCGGATCGTCAACGTATTGCGCCAGCGAAGACAGGCCGAACTGGACGCTGCCGCTGTGAACCTCGATATCTTCGTCGCGGTTGAAGCGGATCGCCCGGCGCAGCAGCGCCTGCGTCTCTTCATCCGGCGTTGGTACAGCGTGATGGCGGAACAGCCATTCGCTCACGGCTTCCCGTGTGGGCGCGCAGAGCATTGACGGTAACAGCGTGCTGTCGTTTTCCATTTTCAGTAACTGCGGCGCGCCGTCGCGCATGATCGCGACCGAGCAGTTCGCGGTACCGTAATCAAAGCCAATAAACACCTTATAAATCCCCATGCCAGTGAAGAAGGGGCGTGACTTTAGCGAAATGTCATCGCGCCGACAACTGGAATATGAAAGCAAGGCGTAACAATGGAATAGGGGTTATGCTCAGGGTTTGCAGAAAAAGGAGTGGGTGATGTTTTTCCTGAACTGGCAGCCGCCTTATGACTGGTCCTGGATGTTGGGTTTTCTCGCCGCTCGTGCGGTGAGCGGTGTGGAAAGGGTCGGTGATATGCGCTATACGCGCAGCCTGGCGGTAGGGGAGCATCGGGGGATAGTCACCGTGGTGCCCGATGAACGGACGCATACGCTGGCGGTCACCTTAACCGGGGGGCTGCTGCCGGTAGCGGATGTCTGTCTGGAAAAAATGGCGCGGTTGTTCGATCTCGGCTGCGAGCCGACGAAAATCATCCGGGCCCTTGGCGATCTGGGCGCGGCGCGTCCGGGGTTGCGCCTGCCCGGTTCGGTAGATGCCTTTGAGCAGGGTGTACGGGCAATCCTGGGGCAGTTAGTCAGCGTGGCGATGGCGGCAAAGCTCACTGCAAAAGTGGCGCAGCGCTATGGCGAACCGCTGGCCGACGCGCCAGGCTACGTCTGTTTCCCCGGCCCTGACATCCTTGCCGGCGCCGATCCGCTGGATCTGAAAGCGCTGGGGATGCCGCTTAAACGCGCTGAGGCGCTGATCCACCTCGCGCTGGCCGCGCGTGACGGGATACTGCCCACCAGCGCGCCTGAAGATGTTGAGTCTGGGGTGAAAGCGCTACAGGCGTTTCCGGGGATTGGACGCTGGACGGCGAACTATTTCGCACTCAGAGGCTGGCAGGCGAAAGACGTGTTTTTGCCGGATGATTACCTGATCAAACAGCGATTTGCGGGCATGACGTCGGCGCAGATCCGGCGCTACGCGGAGCGCTGGAAACCCTGGCGCTCCTACGCCCTGTTGCACATTTGGTATACCGACGGCTGGCAACCGTCAGTTGATGGCGAAGTAACTGGTATTCAGTAGCAGATCCAGCGGCTGGGCTTCCGTAATGATGTCGCCATAGATCTGGTCGATGCCGATACCCGACAGCGTATCCATGACTACCGCCGTCTGCACCGGGCCGGCGATAGTTTTGCATCCCAGACGCTGGGCGTGACCGTGGATGATCGATACCAGCATTTCATCCATCAGGTAACTGTGGATGCTGGCGCTAAGCTCGCTGTCGAGCAGCAGGTAGTCGGCCATATTGGGGGCCAGCAGATTAAAGATTTGCAGGTCGCGCCCGATCTGGCTGAGGATAATGCGACAGCCCGCCTGACGAAGAGTCTGCAAGGCGGGCGCGGCTTCTTGCGCGTGGAGCAGCAGTGCTTCCGCCGGAATAATCAGGTGCAGCAGACGCCCCGGCAGCGGACTTTTTTCCAGCTGTTGCAGCAGTTCGTCTATCAGTGTCGCGCTGGTTAATCCGGCGACGGACAGCGGCAGGGCGATGCTCAGTCCTTTGTGCGCGACCGCCGGGGCGGCATGATGGAAAAAGGCATGAAAGACTCGCCGATCCAACGCATGATTGAGCGCCGGGTCTGCCAGCCCGGCGCGAAACGCCTGTTCTTCCATAACCTCGCCCTCGCTGGTCCACAGACGAAGTGAGATGAGCCACAGGCTGCGCGCTTCCGGAATACGCGGCGACGCGACGCCGCGGGCTAACATCAGCAGATGGTTTTCTTTTATCATGTGCCACTGTTCATCCAGCGACATCATGGCGCGCGGGTGCTGCGCCATTTCCTGCTGCGGCTCGTAGACGGTGACCTGACCGCGACCGCTATTTTTCGAGGCGTAACAGGCGATATCGGCCTGTGACATCACTTCCACCGGCTGGCAGTTGTCGTCGTCAATGAGGGTGATGCCCGCGCTGGCCCCAACCCGGTGCAGACGGCCTTCCCACATAAAAGGGTACTCGTTAACCGCGGTGATGAGCCGGGTGGCGATAACGCGCGCGCTTTCAAGATGACAGTCCGGTAACAACAGGCCAAACTCATCACCACCCAGACGCGCCAGTACGTCGCCAGGACGAAGCAAACCGAGCATCAGTTGGGCGAGTTCGCGCAGTAACGCGTCGCCCGCGGCGTGACCGGCGCTGTCATTGACAGCTTTAAAACGGTCGAGATCGATAAATACCAGCGCATGATGCTGGTGGGTACTGCGCACCGTTTGCAGCAACTGCTTTAGCCGGGTCTCAAAGCTGGGGCGATTAGTCAGCTGTGTGAGCGCATCATGCGTGGCGCTGTAGCTCAGTTGGCGCAGCATCTTGCGTGACTCGGTGACATCCTGGATCACCAGAACCGAACCAATGTTCCCGCCGTCCAGCGTCGTGAGCGGAGTGATGCTGTAGTGAATATCGTAGCTGCCGCCGTTGCGACAGTGCAGCACCACGTCCTGTTCGATGGCCGAGCGGGACATATCCGCGCTGTAGATGTTTTCCATCAGCGGACCGTTATTGCCGAAGGTAATGTGCAGCACTGTCAGTAAGGGTACGCCGATGGCGTTTTCTTGCTGCCAGCCGCTCATTTTTTCAGCGACCGGGTTCATAAAGGTGATTTTCATATCGACGTCTACACAGATCACCGCCTCGCCGATGGAGTCGAGGGTAATGTGCAGCCGCTCTTTTTCCTGAAACAGCGCTTCATTCAGGCGCTTATTTACCCATTCCGTGTGTTTAAGATCGTTAATGTCTTCAATCTGAGCAATAAAGTAGAGCGGCGTGCCGTCAGTATGACGAACCAGAGAAACCGCCAGCAGCGCCCACACCACTTCACCGCTGCGGGTGTAATAGCGCTTCTCCAGCGAATAGCTGTTGATGTCGCCGCGCACCAGCATGTCGAGCTGCTCCAGATCGTTATGCAGATCTTCCGGCCAGGTCAGTTGCTGAAACGTGAGCGTGCGCAGTTCGTCCTGCGGGTAGCCAAGAAACTGACACAACGCTTTGTTGACCTGTAACCACTGTCCTTCGGTACCGACCAACGCCATGCCGATGGCGGAATATTCCATGGCGTTACGGAAGCGTTCTTCGCTTTCCGTAATGTGTTTACGTTCCGCGCGAAACGCATACATCACCATGGTCATGATATTCGCCGGCAGCAGGATCATCAGGAACGGCAGCCACGGCAGATGCGTCAGCAGATTCACCTTCGGCGTAACCAGCAGCGACGGGTCGGCGGCCAGCATCAGTGAAACCACCATCACCGTGGCGAGAAAGACTAAAAAAGCTTCCATGCGCGGCAGGCGCACCGCGCTCCACATCAGCAACACGATGACGCAGGTAAACGGCCAGGGAACAAACTTCATCGCCAGCCAGCTTAGCACCAGCGTGACGATCAGCGTCAGCAACGTTTCCAGCAGCAGGCGAGGGTTGCGGTGGCGCAGCAGATAGTGTGGCTTAAACAGCAAGCCCAATGGCACCAGCGCCAGCGCGCCGATGGATTCTGACAGCACCCAGAACAGAAACGCCCGCAGCGGGGTATCGTGCGGAGACAACATCCAGACCAGCATCCCGCCGAGCAGTGGGGGGATCACCGCGCTGCCGAAGGCCAGACGGATCCAGTCGTTCAGATTCTGTAACGGGTTATATCCAGGCAGGAGCTTGCGCAGCAACAGCGCGCCTGTTGCCGCTTCAATAATGTTTATCGCCGTATAGGTAAAGTTGAGCGCGCCCGGGGGAAACAGCACCAGCGAGGCGCCAATACTGCCCAGAGAACAGGCGAGGGCGATGCCCGGCCACATGCGACCGGCATGGCGGTAAAAAGCCACCATCATAATGGAGGTAGGAAACCACAGAGGCGCTAACGCATTGCCGAACTGGGATAATTCCAGTGAAAAGAGCGTAAAAACAAACGCCGCCAGACCTAAACTGACGAAGCGCAGCAGAGGGTGCGGTAAGGGAACTAAAACATGTTGGGTTGGTTTACTCATTACCCTATCCGAATAGCCGGGAACGTCGAAGCACGCCAGGACGCGTCAGTGTGAGTCTGTGTTTATGCTAGTACAAACTTTTTACCTTTTATATCCCGGCTGCGCATAATTTGCCGTCAATCTAGAAGTCATCAGGGCGCAGGGACGGGGCTGGCGTGACGTTTCGCCGCGATGCATCTTGTCTGAATTTGTGTATAATTGCCGGCGTTTGACGCTCCGGCGTCTCCCTTCCTTACAGGTTATTCAGGTCGCTAAATTTATGACTGATCAGTCTCATCAGTGCGTCATTATCGGTATTGCTGGCGCATCGGCTTCTGGCAAAAGTCTTATTGCCAGTACTCTTTATCGTGAATTACGTGAACAAGTCGGTGACGAACATATCGGCGTGATCCCCGAAGACAGCTACTATAAAGATCAAAGCCATCTGTCGATGGAAGAACGCGTAAAAACCAACTATGACCATCCCAACGCGATGGATCACAGCCTGTTGTTTCAACATCTGCAAGCGCTTAAGCGCGGCTGCGCGATTGAACTGCCGGTCTACAGCTACGTCGAACACACCCGCATGAAAGAAACCGTGCGCGTGGAGCCGAAGAAAGTCATTATTCTGGAAGGCATTTTGCTGCTCACCGACGCCCGTTTGCGCGAAGAGATGAACTTCTCTATTTTTGTCGATACGCCGCTGGATATCTGCCTGATGCGCCGCATCAAGCGCGACGTTAACGAGCGTGGGCGTTCCATGGATTCCGTGATGGCGCAATACCAGAAAACGGTGCGTCCGATGTTCCTGCAGTTTATCGAGCCATCCAAGCAGTATGCGGATATTATCGTGCCGCGCGGCGGGAAAAACCGCATCGCCATCGATATTCTGAAAGCGAAAATCAGTCAGTTCTTTGAATAAGCCCTGCGAATTGTGTACCGTTCAGTGATAACCTGGTTTGCCCTTACGACACAATGCGTTAAGGGCCTGCTGCACGAAAGGAGAAAGTGCCATGCGTCTGTGTGACCGAGATATTGAAGCCTGGCTTGATGAAGGCCGTTTGTCGATCAACCCGCGTCCGCCTGTGGAGCGTATTAATGGCGCGACGGTGGATGTGCGCCTTGGCAATAAATTCCGTACCTTCAGCGGCCACACCGCAGCATTTATCGATTTAAGTGGGCCAAAAGATGAAGTCAGCGCCGCGCTCGACCGCGTAATGAGCGACGAGATTGCGCTGGCCGACGGCGAAGCGTTTTATCTCCATCCGGGCGAACTGGCGCTGGCGGTGACCTATGAGTCGGTGACCTTACCCGCGGATTTAGTCGGTTGGCTGGATGGCCGCTCCTCCCTGGCGCGACTTGGCTTGATGGTGCACGTGACCGCCCACCGTATCGATCCCGGCTGGTCCGGCTGTATCGTGCTGGAATTTTATAACTCCGGTAAACTGCCGCTGGCGCTGCGCCCCGGCATGTTGATCGGCGCGCTGAGCTTTGAACCGCTTTCCGGTCCGGCGCTTCGCCCCTATAACCGTCGCGAAGATGCCAAATATCGCGATCAGCAGGGCGCGGTCGCCAGCCGGATTGATAAAGACTGAGTCTGATCCACTGAGGATAGCATGAGACGATTTCTGACGACGCTGATGATTTTGCTGGTCGTGCTGGTGGCCGGCTTTTCTGCGTTAGTAATGCTGGTCAACCCGAACGACTTCCGTACCTATATGGTGCAACAGGTCGCGGCGCGTAGCGGCTATCAGCTACAGCTGGATGGCCCACTGCGCTGGCACGTCTGGCCTCAGCTCAGTATCCTCTCCGGACGCATGGCGTTGACGGCGAAAGGTGCCAGTGAACCGCTGGTGCGCGCCGATAACATGCGGCTTGACGTTGCGCTGTGGCCGTTGCTTAGCCATCAGCTGAGCGTCAAGCAGGTGATGCTCAAAGGCGCGGTGATTCAGCTCACCCCGCAAACGGAAGCGGCGCGCAATGAAAACGCGCCGGTGCCTCCCAAAGACAATAACTTACCGGACGTCGCGGAAGATCGCGGCTGGTCGTTTGATATCGCCAGCCTGCGGGTAGCCGACAGCGTGCTGGTGTTCCAGCATGAAAATGATGAGCAGGTCACCGTTCGCGACATCCGCCTGCAAATGGAGCAGGATGCGCAGCATCGCGGCGCTTTTGAGTTTTCCGGGCGGATTAACCGCGATCAGCGTGATTTGAATCTGGCCTTAAACGGTACGGTGGATGCGTCCGACTATCCGCATAACCTCTCTGCCGGGATCCAGCAGCTTAGCTGGCAGCTCCAGGGAGCCGATCTGCCGAAACAGGGGATTCAGGGACAAGGACAGCTTCAGGCGCAGTGGCAGGAAGACGCGAAATTACTCTCGTTCAGCCAGCTTGACCTGACCGCGAACGACAGTACGCTGACCGGAAGCGCCCAGGTGACGTTGACGGAGCAACCGGCCTGGCGCATTAACCTGAATTTCGGCAAGCTGAATCTGGATTCCATTATTCCGCTGTCGGAAAACAGCAGCGGCGCTAACGGCGGTGGCGAGCAGGGCGTGACGTCATCGTCTCTGGCCCGACCGGTCATCGCCAGCCGGGTCGATGAACCGGCCTACCAGGGGCTGAAGGGGTTTTCCGCGGAGATCGCGCTGAATGCGGAGAGCGTATTATGGCGCGGGATGAATTTCTCGTCCGTTTCGACGCGAATGACGAATCAGGCCGGCGTGCTGAAAATCGCGCAGCTCGAGGGCACGCTTGATGGCGGCACGATTTCACTGCCTGGCACGCTGGATGCCAGCGCTGACACTCCGCGCGTGGTGTTCCAGCCGCGTCTTAATGATGTGGAGATAGGCACGATTCTGAAAGCGTTCCATTATCCCATTGCCCTGACCGGTAAAATGTCGCTGACGGGCGATTTCTCCGGCGCGGACATTGATGCCCAGGCGTTTCGCCATAACTGGCAAGGTCAGGCGCGCGTCGAGATGCGCGATACGCGGATGGATGGCATGAACTTTCAGCAGTTGGTTCAGCAGGCGGTGGAACGCAGCGGCGGCGACGTTGAGGCGATGCGTAATTACGATAACGCCACCCGTCTCGATCGTTTCGTCACTGACCTGACGCTCGACCACGGTAAGCTGGGGCTGAACAGCATGGAAGGCGAATCCTCTGTGCTGGCCCTGACCGGTAAAGGTACGCTCGATCTGGTCGGAGAGTCGTGCGACACGCAGTTTAACGTGCGGGTGCTCGGCGGCTGGAAAGGGGAAAGTAATTTGATCGATTTCCTGAAAAACACGCCGGTGCCGCTGCGGGTTTACGGTAAGTGGCAGGCGCTGAATTATAACCTGCAGGTTGATCAAGTGCTGCGTAAGCATGTCCAGGATGAAGCGAAACGTCGTCTCAATGACTGGGCGGAGCGGAACAAAGATACCCGCGACGGCAAAGACGTCAGGAAGCTGCTGGATAAGCTGTAAACCGCCTCTGGCGAGTCCCTTTTTGTAAGGCCGGACAGGGCGTGAAGCGCCGCTGTCCGGCGATTGCCACTACGCGTCGTATTCCCCGTCTTCGTCCGCGCGTAACGGAATCAGTTGCACCTTCTGTACGCGATGACTTTCTACCTGTAGCGTTTTCAGCAAGTAGTCGCCCACCTGAACCTCCTCACCCTCTTTCGGAATGCGCTGCAGATATTCCATCAACAGGCCGGCGATGGTGTGATACTCGCGTTTCTCATCGAGCGGCAGGGGAACATATTGCACCAGATCGTCCAGCGGCATATGACCGTTTGCCGTCCACGAACCGTCCTGATTTTTCTGAATATCATGGCGGGCGTCGATCTCTTCCACTTCGTTCGGCAAATTACCAGCAATGGTTTCCATCACGTCGCTCAGCGTCACAATCCCTTCGACAGACCCAAACTCGTCAACCACAAAGGCAAAATGCGTGCGGGCGTTGCGGAACTGCTCCAGCGCCGGCAGCAGCGGGAGCGTTTCCGGGAACACCAGCGGCTGGCGCACCAGTACCCGCAGGTTGAGCGGCTCTCCGCGCAGCGACTGCTGGAGCAGATCGATAACGTGCACCACGCCAAGCAGATCCTCCTGGTCATCTTCGCCGGTGACCACCAGTCGCGTATGCTGGTTTTTTTCGAGCAGGGCGCGGATATCCGCCTCAGGCGCGCAGAGATCGATATGCTCGATATCATGGCGCGAGGTCATAATGCTGCTGACGGTGCGCTGGTTCAGGTTGAGTACGCGCTCAATCATCCGCCGCTCCTGCGGGTTGAAAATTTGCGTGTCGTCATGATCCACCAGCATCGAGGCTGTTTCCGCATCCAGTTCGGCGTCCTCTTTCTTCCCACTTAACAGGCGCATCACTGCTTCGGTCGTTCGCTGGCGCAGCGTATGGTTTGCGGAAAGAAAGCGGCGGCGGTTAAAGATAGCCAACTGGTTCAGGGCTTCAATCATCACCGAGAAGCCGATGGCGGCGTACAGGTAGCCCTTCGGAATGTGGAAGCCAAAACCTTCCGCCACCAGGCTAAAGCCGATCATTAACAGGAAACTCAGACAGAGAATGACGATGGTCGGGTGGCTGTTGACAAAACGGGTCAGTGATTTGCTGGCGAGCAGCATCAGCGTAATCGCGATAATCACCGCCGCCATCATCACCGCCAGGTGATCCACCATACCGACGGCGGTAATGACCGAATCGAGCGAGAAGATGGCGTCCAGCACCACGATTTGAGCCACCACGCCCCAGAATTTAGCCCCTTTGCGTTGGGTGGGGTTGTCGCTGTCTTTCCCTTCCAGCCGTTCGTTAAGCTCCATCGTGGCTTTAAACAGCAGGAAGAACCCGCCGAACAGCATGATCAGGTCGCGCGCGCTAAAGCTTAAGCTCTGAACGCTAAAGAGCGGCTTCGTCAGGGTGACCAGCCAGGAGATTGACGCCAGCAAGAGCAGGCGCATCAGCATCGCCAGAATCAGGCCGGTGATGCGCGCGCGGTCTCGTTGCGCGGGCGGCAGTTTTTCGGCGAGGATGGCAATAAAGACTAAATTATCAATGCCGAGGACCAGCTCGATCACCACCAGCGTGACGAGACCGGCCCAGATTGACGGATCGGCAATCCATTCCATAGTAAGCGTAAAACCCTTCGTTATATGACAATTGTCACAATTCGATCATGGATAAAGCTGGCGGAAAATGCAATGCCAGAGCGGGATTTATCCTGCTTTTGTATTTCGTCCCACCCGTAATAATAACCTTAATGTTTCTGTCGGGAATAAATTCTGGATTAAAAACAATTTCGGATATATCGCAGGGTCGGTGGAATATATGCATTTTGTCAACATCAAGTAATTCCTAAAAATGCAGCTTTATATGACTTAATATTAATCTTAAAAAGACAAAATAGCAGGCTTGTTGCCTTGCCTGCTAATACGTTAGCTGTAACAATTCTTCCAGCGTTAATGAGGTGTGAAGAAATATATTGACCGGCATCGTAAATCATTAACCGCCGACATTCTTATTACCTTACGTATTTCTCTGTTGTGGCAGGAGAAAAATCACGAGGTTTGCAAAAATCTAACTTAATCAGTGTATTGGTAGCTAAAAAGCCAAGGGCGGTAGCGTGCCTGAACGCCTGATGACGAGTCTGCATTATTCTGTCAATAGCTTACGGATGAATTCAAATTTTTTAGGACTGATGCCAGTTAAATTTCTTTTCAATTAACTGCAATGTAAATGTGTACGGCGAAGTCGCTATTTAAATTGCACAGGATAATTACTCTGCCAAAGTGATAAATAATCAATGATGAAATCCAAAATGAAATTGATGCCATTATTGGTGTCGGTAACCTTGATAAGCGGTTGCACAGTACTTCCGGGCAGCAATATGTCTACGATGGGTAAAGACGTGATTAAACAGCAGGACGCTGATTTTGATCTCGACCGGATGGTGAATGTGTATCCACTCACCCCGCGACTGGTTGAGCAATTGCGTCCGCGGCCAAACGTGGCGCAGCCGAATATGTCGCTGGACCAGGAGCTTGCCAGCTATCAGTACCGCGTCGGGGCAGGGGATGTTCTGAACGTGACGGTATGGGACCACCCTGAGCTGACAACGCCAGCGGGGCAGTACCGCAGCTCCAGCGACACCGGCAACTGGGTGCAGCCGGACGGCACGATGTTTTATCCCTATATCGGCAAGGTTAGCGTGGTGGGGAAAACACTCGCAGAGATCCGCAGTGATATTACCGGGCGCTTAGCGAAGTACATCGCCGACCCGCAGGTGGACGTTAATATCGCCGCGTTCCGTTCGCAAAAAGCCTATATCTCCGGCCAGGTGAACAAATCCGGCCAGCAGGCGATCACCAACGTGCCGCTCACCGTACTGGATGCGATCAACGCCGCAGGCGGCCTGACCGAAGACGCCGACTGGCGCAACGTGGTGCTGACCCATAACGGCAAAGAACAACGGATTTCCCTGCAGGCGCTGATGCAAAACGGCGATCTCAGCCAGAACCGCCTGCTGTATCCGGGCGACATTCTTTATGTTCCGCGCAATGACGATCTGAAAGTGTTTGTGATGGGTGAAGTGAAGAAACAGAGCACGCTCAAAATGGACTTCAGCGGCATGACGCTGACCGAAGCGCTGGGCAACGCCGAAGGTATCGATCTGACCACCTCCAACGCCAGCGGCATCTTCGTGATCCGTCCGCTGAAAGGCAAAGGTCCGGGCGGCAAGATTGCCAATATTTATCAGCTCGATATGTCTGATGCGACCTCTCTGGTCATGGCGACGGAATTCCGTCTGCAGCCTTATGACGTGGTGTATGTCACCACCGCACCGGTTGCGCGCTGGAACCGTCTGATCAATCAGTTGCTGCCGACCATCAGCGGTGTCCGTTATATGACGGATACGGCCAGCGACATTCACGCCTGGTAATCGTCATGTTTAACAAAATATTAGTTGTTTGCGTGGGGAACATTTGCCGTTCCCCAACGGCAGAACGCTTATTGAAGCGCTACCACCCGGCGCTGACCGTCGAGTCGGCGGGGCTTGGCGCGCTGGTGGGAAAGGGCGCAGACGCGTCTGCCCTTAGCGTGGCGGCCGATCACGGTCTGTCGCTGGAAGGACACTGCGCACGGCAAATCACCGGACGGCTGTGCCGGGACTATGACCTGATCCTGGCAATGGAGAAAAGACACATTGCGTCTCTGCATGAGCTGGCGCCGGAAATGCGCGGCAAAGTCATGCTGTTTGGTCACTGGGACGATGAGCGCGACATTCCCGACCCGTATCGTAAAAGCCGCGAGGCGTTTGAAGCGGTGTACGCATTACTTGAACGGTCTGCCCGCCAGTGGGCGCAGGCATTGAACGCAGAGCAGGTAAAATAATGACAGAAAAAGTAAGACAGTCTGCCGCTCCGGTAACGGGCAATGATGAAATCGATATCGGCCGCCTGGTGGGCACCGTCATTGAAGCACGCTGGTGGGTGCTGGGGATTACGGCATTATTCGCACTTTGCGCAGTGATTTACACGCTCTTCGCCACGCCAATCTACAGTGCGGATGCGCTGGTGCAGATTGAACAGAACGCTGGCAGCTCGCTGGTGCAGGATATCAACTCGGCGTTGTCCGATAAACCTCCCGCCTCTGAGGCCGAAATTCAGCTGATTCGCTCGCGTCTGGTGTTAGGCAAAACTGTGGATGACCTGGACCTGGATATCTCCGTCAGCAAAAACACCTTCCCGCTGTTTGGCGCAGGCTGGGAACGGCTGATGGGACGCCAGAATGAGACGGTGAAAGTTACCACCTTTACCTTGCCGAAGGGAATGAACGACCAGGTTTTCACGCTGAACGTGTTGGACGATAAGTCCTACGCGCTGACCAGCGACGGCGGGTTTAGCGCCCGTGGGCAGATCGGTCAAACCCTGAACAAAGACGGCGTGACGATGGTAGTGAGTGAGATCCATGCCCGCCCGGACACCGAATTTACCGTCAATAAATTCTCCACGCTCGGGATGATCAACACCCTGCAAAACAACCTGACGGTAACCGAAACCGGCAAGGACACCGGCGTGTTAAGCCTGACGTTTACGGGTGAGGATCGCGAACAAATCCGCGAAATTCTCGACAGCATTACCCGCAACTACCTTGAACAGAACGTGGCGCGTAAATCGGAAGAGGCAGCGAAAAGCCTGGCATTCCTGGCAAAACAACTGCCGGAAGTGCGCAGCCGTCTGGACGTCGCGGAGAACAAACTCAACGCCTTCCGCCAGGATAAAGACTCCGTTGACCTGCCGCTGGAAGCAAAAGCGGTGCTGGACTCAATGGTCAATATCGACGCCCAGTTGAATGAGCTGACCTTTAAAGAAGCGGAAATCTCCAAGCTGTACACCAAAGCGCACCCGGCTTACCGCACGCTGCTGGAAAAACGCCAGGCGCTGGAGGATGAAAAAGCGAAGCTCAACGGGCGCGTGACGGCAATGCCGAAAACGCAGCAGGAGATCGTGCGCCTGACCCGTGACGTGGAGTCCGGTCAGCAGGTCTACATGCAGCTGCTGAATAAGCAACAGGAGCTGCAGATCAACGAGGCCAGCACCGTCGGCGACGTGCGGATTGTTGACCCGGCGATTGCCCAACCGGGTGTACTGAAGCCGAAGAAGGGGCTGATCATACTGGGCAGCATTATTCTTGGCCTGATGTTGTCAATCGTCGGCGTCCTGCTGCGTTCGTTGTTCAATCGCGGTATCGAAAGCCCGCAGGTGCTTGAAGAGAACGGGATCAGCGTTTACGCCAGCATTCCGCTGTCGGAATGGCAGAAAGCGCGCGATAACGTGAAAACCATCAAAGGCGTGAAGCGTTACAAGCAGAGCCAGTTGCTGGCGGTAGGGAACCCGACCGATCTGGCGATTGAAGCGGTGCGTAGTCTGCGTACCAGCCTGCACTTCGCCATGATGCAGGCGCAGAACAACGTGCTGATGCTGACCGGGGTCAGCCCATCAATCGGTAAAACTTTTGTCTGCGCCAACCTGGCGGCGGTCATCAGCCAGACCAACAAGCGCGTGTTGTTGATCGACTGCGACATGCGTAAGGGGTACACCCATGAGTTGCTCGGCACCAACAACGTGAACGGCCTGTCCGATATCTTGGTCGGCAAGGGAGATATTTCCGCCTGCGCCAGACCAACCTCTATCCCAAACTTCGATCTCGTCCCGCGCGGCCAGGTGCCGCCAAATCCGTCGGAACTGCTGATGAGTGAACGTTTTGGCGAGTTGATCAAGTGGGCCAGCAGTCACTATGACCTGGTGCTGATCGATACGCCGCCGATTCTGGCCGTGACTGACGCGGCGATTGTCGGTCGCCACGCGGGAACCACCCTGATGGTGGCGCGTTACGCCGTGAATACTCTGAAAGAGGTGGAGACCAGCCTCAGCCGCTTCGGGCAAAACGGCATTCAGGTGAAAGGGGTGATCCTCAACTCTATCTTCCGTCGCGCCACCGGATACCAGGATTACGGGTATTACGAGTACGAATATAAGTCAGATTCCAAATAAAAAACGAGAATGCCGGATGGCAGCGAAACGCCATCCGGCGAAAACGCTTTGGGGAACGAGCATGAATAAAGACAACCCGCTGATTTCAATCTATATGCCCACCTGGAACAGGCAACAACTGGCGATTCGGGCCATCAAATCGGTGCTGCGCCAGGACTATACCCACTGGGAAATGATCATTGTCGATGATTGCTCCAGCGCCTATGAACAGCTGCAACAGTTCGTCGAAGGGTTAAACGATCCACGGGTGCGTTATACCCATAACGACGTCAATTCCGGCGCCTGCGCGGTGCGTAACCAGGCGATCCGACAGGCGAACGGGCAGTACATCACGGGTATTGACGATGACGATGAATGGACGCCAAATCGCCTGAGCGTGTTTCTCGCCCATAAGCATCAGTTAGTCACTCATGCGTTCCTTTACGCGAACGATTATGTCTGTGAAGGCGAAGTCTATTCGCAACCGGCCAGTCTGCCGCTCTACCCGAAGTCCCCGTACTCTCGCCGCCTGTTCTACAAGCGCAACATCATCGGCAACCAGGTGTTTACCTGGGCGTGGCGTTTTAAAGAGTGCCTGTTCGACACTGAACTGAAGGCGGCGCAGGATTACGATATTTTCCTGCGCATGGTGGTGGAGTACGGCGAACCGTGGAAGGTGGAAGACGCGACGCAGATCCTGCATATCAACCACGGCGAAATGCAGATCACCTCGTCGCCGAAAAAATTCTCCGGCTATTTCCATTTTTATCGCAAGCACAAAGATAAATTCGACCGCGCGAGCAAGAAATATCAGCTGTTCACCCTTTACCAGATCCGCAATAAACGGATGACCTGGCGCACGTTGCTCACGCTGCTGTCCGTTCGTAACGGCAAACGGCTGGCTGACGGACTGCGAGGGCGTTAAGCATGCTGGAAGATATTCGCGCCAACAGCTGGAGTCTGCGCCCGTGCTGCATGGTGCTGGCTTATCGCGTCGCCCACTTTTGTTCCGTCTGGCGCAAAAAAAATGTCCTTAACAACCTGTGGGCCGCGCCGGTGCTGGTGCTGTATCGCCTGATCACCGAATGCCTGTTTGGCTACGAGATACAGGCGGCAGCGACCATTGGCCGACGTTTCACTATTCATCACGGTTATGCCGTGGTGATAAATAAAAACGTGGTCGCCGGGGACGATTTTACGATTCGTCATGGTGTCACTATTGGCAACCGCGGCGCCGACAGCCTCGCCTGCCCGGTGATTGGCAACGGTGTGGAGCTGGGCGCGAACGTCATTGTGCTGGGTGATATCACTATTGGTAATAACGTGACCATTGGCGCCGGGAGCGTGGTGCTTGACGCTGTGCCGGACAATGCGCTGGTGGTAGGCGAGAAGGCACGAATGAAGGGAATAAAATGAACATTCTGCAATTTAATGTGCGTCTGGCGGAAGGCGGTGCAGCTGGGGTGGCATTAGATCTGCATCAGCGCGCGCTGCAAAAAGGACTGGCTTCACGTTTCGTGTACGGCTACGGCAAAGGCGGAAAGAAAAGCGTCAGCCACAATCATTATCCGCATGTGAGTAAGCAGACGCCACGGTTGACGTCGGTGGCGAATATCGCTCTGTTTCGTCTGTTTAACCGCGACCTGTTTGGCAATCTCAATAATGTATACCGCAGCGTGATCCGCACGCCGGGGCCGCTGGTGCTGCATTTTCACGTCCTGCACAGCTACTGGCTGAATCTGGCCGAGGTGGTGGCGTTTTGCGAAAAGGTGAAAAACCACAAGCCGGACGTCACGCTGGTCTGGACGCTGCACGACCACTGGAGCGTAACTGGCCGCTGCGCCTTTACCGACGGTTGCGAAGGCTGGAAGTCGGACTGCCGGAAATGCCCGACGCTGAACAATTACCCACCGGTGAAGGTCGACCGCGCCCATGCGCTGGTGCACGGTAAGCGCCAGCTTTTCCGTGACATGCTGGCGCTCGGCTGTCAGTTTATCTCACCAAGCCAGCACGTCGCCGATGCCTTTAACAGCCTGTACGGGGCAGGGCGTTGCCGCATCATCAATAACGGTATCGACGTGGCGACCGAAGCGATTCTCGCGGAGCTGACCCCGGTCAGCGCGACGGAAGGAAAACCGAAAATCGCGGTGGTGGCCCACGATCTGCGCTATGACGGTAAAACCAACCAGCGGCTGGTGCGCGAAATGATGGCGCTGGGCGAGGCGATCGAATTACATACTTTTGGTAAGTTTTCGCCGTTTGACGGAACGAACGTGGTCAATCACGGATTTGAAACCGACAAGCGTAAGCTGATGAGCGCACTGAACCAGATGGACGCGCTGGTGTTCAGTTCACGGGTGGATAACTATCCGTTGATTCTCTGCGAAGCATTGTCGATTGGCGTGCCGGTTATTGCCACCCATAGCGAGGCGGCGCAGGAGGTCCTGCAAAAATCCGGCGGTAAAACCTTCGACGACAGCGACGTACTTCGCCTGGCGCAGTTAAGCAAAGCCGATATCGCGCAGGCCGTCTTTGGCACTTCGCTCGACGCCTTTCGCGAGCGCAGCCGGGCGGCCTACAGTGGACAACAGATGCTGGAGGAATATGTCTCGTTCTATCAGAATCTGTAGCTATCTGCTGCTGCCGCTGATCTACCTGCTGGTCAACGTCAAAATTGCCCAGTTGGGCGAAAGTTTTCCCATCACCATCGTCACCTTTTTGCCGGTTTTGCTGCTGCTTTATGTGGAACGCATCAACCTGAAAAAACTGATGATTGCATTGGGGATCGGCGCCGGGCTGACGGCGTTTAACTACCTTTTCGGCCAGTCGCTGGACGCCAGCAAGTACGTCACTTCCACCATGCTGTTTGTTTACATTGTGATCATTATCGGCATGGTCTGGAGTATTCGCTTTAAAACCATTTCGCCGCACAACCACCGCAAGATCCTGCGCTTTTTTTATCTGGTGGTAGGGCTGGTGGTACTGCTCGCCGCTGCCGAGATGGCGCAAATTATCCTCACCGGCGGCAGCAGCTTAATGGAAGCGATTTCGAAATATCTTATTTACAGTAACAGTTATGTACTGAACTTTATTAAATTTGGCGGCAAGCGAACCACCGCACTCTATTTCGAACCGGCCTTTTTTGCTCTGGCGTTAATCTCAATTTGGCTCAGCATCAAACAGTTTGGTATCAAAACACCTAAAACCGATGCTATGATTCTGGCAGGGATAGTATTATCAGGATCGTTTTCAGGGGTAATGACATTTATCTTGTTTTACCTGCTGGAATGGGCATTTCAGTATCTGAATAAGGATGCGATTAAGAAAAAACTGCCGCTGGCGATAATTTCATTAACCGTATTTCTGGTGGGGGTGATGTTCGCATTTCCTTATATCTCCACGCGCCTCGGTGATTTAGGCACAGAAGGGTCATCGTCTTATTATCGTATCGTCGGCCCGCTGGTTATGGTCGGCTATTCTTTGACCCATATTGACGGCGTTGTCAGATTTGGCTCACTTTACGAATATGTCGCATCATTCGGAATCTTTAACGGTGCGGATGTCGGAAAAACAATAGACAATGGTTTGTATCTGCTGATTATTTATTTTTCCTGGTTCGCGGTGCTCATGACTCTGTGGTACATGGGGAAAGTGGTAAAAATGACGCTTAATGCGTTTGGTGATAATCAGAATTTTCGGGTGCAGCTTTATCTTTTTACCCCGGTGTCACTGTTTTTTACCGGTTCAATATTTAGCCCGGAATATGCGTTTCTAATTGTCTGTCCGTTTATTTTGCGCAAAGCGCTCAATATTACAAAAGTATGATGAGGTTATTCCTATGCTGCTCAGCATTATCACCGTCGCGTTTCGCAATCTGGACGGCATTGTCAAAACCCATGCGTCACTTGCGCACCTGGCCCAGGCAAATGATATCAGCTTCGAGTGGATTGTGGTGGATGGCGGCTCGAACGACGGGACCCGCGAGTTTCTCGAAAACCTCAATGGCGAGTACGACTTACGCTTTGTGAGCGAACCGGATAATGGCATCTATGATGCGATGAATAAAGGCATAGAGATGGCGCAGGGAACGTTTGCGCTGTTCCTCAATTCCGGTGATATTTTTCATCCGGATGCTGCCCGGTTCGTGCGTCAGCTGAAGACACAAAAAGATGACGCCATGATGACCGGTGATGCGCTGCTGGATTTTGGCAATGGTCATAAAATTAAACGCAGCGCGAAACCCGGCTGGTATATCTATCACAGTCTGCCAGCCAGCCATCAGGCGATCTTTTTCCCGGTCAGAGGGTTAAAAATCTGGCATTACGATTTGCAATATAAAGTGTCATCCGACTATGCGCTGGCCGCCAGAATGTATAAAGCGGGTTATCGTTTTAAAAAATTAAATGGTCTGGTGTCTGAATTTTCTATGGGCGGCGTGTCGACAACGAATAATCTTGAACTCTGCGAAGATGCGAAAAAGGTTCAGCGTAACATATTACGTGTCCCCGGTTTCTGGGCGGAGTTGTCATGGCATTTACGCCAGCGCACGACGGGTAAAACGAAAGCCTTATATAACAAATCATAAATATAAGGAAATAATATGCAGGATTTACGCGGCTTTTCCGTGCCGAAAGGTTTTCGTGGCGCGAATGGCATAAAAGTTCAATTGTGGTGGGCGGTACAGGCGACATTATTTGCCTGGTCTCCGCAGGTCCTTTATCGCTGGCGCGCATTTTTGCTTCGTTTATTTGGCGCAAAAATAGGAAAAAACGTAGTCATCCGACCTTCGGTAAAAATTACCTATCCGTGGAAATTAACGTTAGGGGATTACGCTTGGGTCGGCGATGAGGTCAATTTATACACCCTCGGCGAGATTATTATCGGCGCAAACTCGGTGGTCTCGCAAAAAAGTTATTTATGTACCGGCAGTCACGATCACGCCAGCGCGCATTTTGATATTACCGCCACGCCGATTGTGATTGGCGAGAAGTGCTGGCTGGCAACCGATGTCTTCGTTGCACCCGGTGTGACGATTGGCGATGGCACGGTCGTTGGCGCCCGCAGCAGCGTTTTTAAATCGCTACCGGCAAATACGATTTGCCGTGGCAATCCCGCAGTGGTGATACGCGAACGCGTTGAAACGAAGAGCCCGGTTCAGAATGGCAAGACAGATAGCCTTATGAGCAGGGTTTGAAAACTTTGATAAGTACAGAGGAAAATAAACATGTCTAAAGTCGCTCTCATCACCGGCGTTACCGGACAAGATGGTTCTTACCTGGCAGAGCTGCTACTGGAAAAAGGGTATGAAGTGCACGGTATTAAGCGTCGTGCCTCTTCTTTTAACACGGAACGTGTTGATCATATTTATCAGGATCCGCACGCCAGCAACCCCAAATTCCATCTGCATTACGGTGACCTGACGGACTCTTCCAACCTGACCCGTATCCTGCAGGAAGTGCAGCCGGATGAAGTGTATAACCTGGGCGCGATGAGTCACGTTGCGGTCTCCTTCGAGTCGCCGGAATACACCGCCGACGTTGACGCCATGGGAACCCTGCGTCTGCTGGAAGCGATTCGTTTCCTGGGCCTCGAAAAGAAAACCCGTTTCTATCAGGCGTCTACCTCTGAGCTGTACGGTCTGGTACAGGAAATTCCGCAGAAAGAGACTACGCCGTTCTATCCGCGTTCACCGTATGCCGTGGCGAAACTGTATGCCTACTGGATCACCGTTAACTACCGCGAGTCTTATGGCATTTACGCCTGTAACGGCATTTTGTTCAACCACGAATCTCCACGCCGCGGCGAAACCTTTGTCACCCGCAAAATTACCCGCGCGATCGCTAACATCGCGCAGGGCCTGGAGTCATGCCTGTACCTCGGCAACATGGATTCCCTGCGTGACTGGGGCCATGCGAAAGATTACGTCAAGATGCAGTGGATGATGCTGCAGCAGGAACAGCCGGAAGACTTTGTTATCGCCACCGGCGTGCAGTACTCAGTGCGTCAGTTCGTTGAGATGGCCGCGGCACAGCTGGGCATCAAACTGCGCTTTGAAGGCGAAGGCGTAAATGAGAAAGGCATTGTCGTCTCCGTCACGGGCCACGACGCGCCAGGCGTGAAGGCAGGCGATGTGATTGTTGCCGTCGACCCGCGTTATTTCCGTCCTGCGGAAGTGGAAACCCTGCTGGGCGATCCGAGTAAAGCGCACGAGAAGCTGGGCTGGAAACCGGAAATTACCCTGCAGGAAATGGTTTCCGAAATGGTCGCGAAAGATCTGGAAGCGGCGAAGAAACACTCCCTGCTGAAGTCTCACGGCTACGAGGTTGCCATCGCGCTGGAGTCCTGAGAATGAGCAAACAACGAATTTTCATTGCCGGCCATCGCGGGATGGTCGGTTCCGCGATAAAACGCCAGCTTGAACAGCGCGGCGACGTGGAACTGATCGTGCGCACCCGCGAGGAACTGAACCTGCTGGACAGTCGTGCCGTTCATGACTTCTTCGCCAGTGAACGCATCGATCAGGTGTATCTGGCGGCGGCGAAAGTGGGCGGCATTGTCGCGAATAACACCTACCCGGCGGATTTCATCTTTGAGAACATGATGATGGAAAGCAACATCATCCATGCCGCGCACCTGAATAACGTCAATAAGCTGTTGTTCCTCGGGTCATCGTGCATCTACCCGAAGCTGGCGAAACAGCCGATGGCTGAGAGCGAGCTGTTGCAGGGAACGCTTGAGCCAACCAATGAACCGTACGCCATTGCCAAAATTGCCGGGATCAAGCTGTGCGAGTCCTACAACCGTCAGTATGACCGCGACTATCGCTCGGTGATGCCGACCAACCTGTACGGGCCGCACGACAACTTCCACCCGAGCAATTCCCATGTGATCCCGGCGCTGCTGCGTCGTTTTCATGAGGCGACCGTGGAAAACGCGCCGGATGTGGTGGTGTGGGGCAGCGGTACGCCGATGCGTGAATTCCTCCACGTTGACGACATGGCCGCCGCCAGCATTCACGTGATGGAGCTGGATCGCGAAGTCTGGCAGGAAAACACCCAGCCGATGCTGTCGCACATTAATGTCGGTACCGGCATTGACTGCACCATCCGCGAGCTGGCGCAGACGATCGCGCAGGTGGTGGGCTACAAGGGCCGCGTGGTGTTCGACGCCACCAAACCGGACGGCACGCCGCGCAAACTGCTCGACGTCACCCGCCTGCATCAACTGGGCTGGTATCACGAGATCTCGCTGGACGCAGGCCTTGCCAGCACCTACCAGTGGTTCCTTGAGAATCAGCACCGGTTCCGGGGGTAAGCATGTTTTTACGTCAGGAAGATTTTGCCACGATCGTTCGTTCCACGCCGCTGATCTCCATTGATTTGATTGTGGAAAACGAACGCGGCGAGTTCCTGCTGGGAAAACGAACGAATCGTCCTGCACAGGGCTTCTGGTTCGTGCCCGGCGGGCGTGTGCAGAAGGATGAGACGCTCAGCGATGCCTTTGCGCGCCTTACTCTGGCGGAACTGGGTCTGCGATTGCCGATGGCAGCGGGCCAGTTTTACGGGGTCTGGCAGCACTTCTATGACGATAACTTTTCGGGCAGCGACTTCACCACGCACTACATCGTGCTGGGGTTCCGTCTGAAGGTGAGAGAGGCAGACTTGCCTCTGCCTGATTCTCAGCATGACGACTACCGCTGGCTGACGCCAGAGGCGCTGCTTGCCAGCGACAACGTGCACGACAACAGTCGTGCCTATTTCCTGGCCGATCGTCAGTCCGGAGTGCCGGGCTTATGAAAATTTTGGTGTATGGAATCAACTACTCGCCGGAGCTGACCGGCATCGGCAAATACACCGGCGAGATGGTCGAGTGGATGGCGCGCCAGGGGCATGAGGTGCGGGTCATTACCGCGCCGCCGTACTACCCGCAGTGGAAGGTGGGCGAGCGCTATTCCGCCTGGCGCTACCGCCGGGAAGAGGGCGATGCCACCGTCTGGCGTTGCCCGCTGTATGTGCCGAAGCAGCCCTCGACGCTGAAACGATTATTGCATCTCGGCAGTTTCGCGCTGAGCAGCTTTTTCCCGCTGATGGCCCAGCGCCGCTGGAAGCCGGATCGCATTATCGGCGTGGTGCCGACGCTGTTTTGCACACCGGGCATGCGCCTGCTGGCGAAGCTCTCTGGCGCGCGCACCTTACTGCATATTCAGGATTATGAAGTGGACGCGATGCTTGGACTCGGTCTGGCCGGAAAGGGCAAGAGCGGCAAAGTGGCAAAGCTGGCCTCCGCCTTTGAGCGCAGCGGCCTGCATAACGTCGACAACGTTTCCACCATTTCGCGTTCAATGATGAATAAAGCGCAGGAAAAAGGCGTCCCGGCGGAAAAAGTGATTTTCTTTCCGAACTGGTCGGAAGTGGCGCGCTTTCAGAACGTCAATGACGCGGATGTGCTTGCGCTGCGCAATCAGCTTGGTCTGCCGGATGACAAAAAAATCGTGCTTTATTCCGGCAATATCGGCGAAAAGCAGGGGCTGGAAAACGTCATCGAAGCCGCGGCTCAGTTGCGCGATAAGCCGCTGGTGTTCGCCATTGTCGGGCAGGGTGGCGGCAAAGCGCGACTGGAAAAAATGGCCCGTGAGCGCGGCCTCGATAACATCAGGTTTTTTCCGTTGCAGCCTTACGAAGCGCTGCCTGCGCTGCTGAAAATGGGCGATTGCCATCTGGTGGTGCAAAAGCGCGGCGCGGCGGATGCGGTTTTACCGTCCAAGTTAACCAACATTCTGGCGGTCGGCGGCAACGCGGTCATCACCGCCGAACCGGAAACGGAACTGGGCCAGCTGTGCAGCAACGCGCCGGGTATCGCCGTTTGCGTTGAGCCGGAATCGGTCCCGGCGCTGGTCGCGGGGATTACCTCTGCACTCGCCATGCCAAAACACAACACGGTGGCACGTGAATATGCCGAACGCACGCTCGATAAAGAGAACGTGTTACGTCAATTTATTACAGATATTCGGGGATGAATCATGGGGCAAAATAAACTCTATCCGGTTGTGATGGCTGGTGGCTCCGGTAGCCGTTTGTGGCCGCTTTCCCGCGTACTTTATCCAAAACAGTTTTTATGCCTGAAGGGCGATCTGACCATGCTGCAAACGACCATTTGTCGTCTGAACGGCGTGGAGTGCGAAAGCCCGGTGGTGATCTGCAACGAGCAGCACCGTTTTATTGTCGCCGAACAGCTGCGACAGCTCAATAAACTCACGGAAAACATCATTCTCGAACCGGCGGGTCGTAACACCGCGCCGGCGATCGCGCTGGCTGCGCTGGCGGCAAAACGCCACAGTCCGGACAGCGATCCGCTGATGCTGGTGCTGGCAGCCGATCATGTGATTGCCAACGAAGACGCTTTCCGTGAGGCCGTACGTAACGCCATGCCGTACGCTGAGGCGGGTAAGCTGGTGACTTTTGGCATCGTGCCGGATCTGCCGGAAACTGGCTATGGCTATATTCGTCGCGGTGAGGTGGTGCCGGGCGAGAAAGACGCGGTGGCCTTTGAGGTGGCGCAGTTTGTCGAAAAACCGAATCTGGAGACCGCTCAGGCGTATGTGGCAACCGGCGATTACTACTGGAACAGCGGTATGTTCCTGTTCCGCGCCGGTCGTTATCTGGAAGAACTGCAAAAATACCGTCCCGATATTCTGTCGGCCTGCGAAAAAGCGATGAGCGTCGTTGACCCGGATCTGGACTTCATTCGGGTGGATGAAGAGGCGTTTCTCGCCTGTCCGGAAGAATCGGTGGATTACGCGGTGATGGAACGCACGGCGGATGCGGTAGTGATGCCGATGGACGCGGGCTGGAGCGACGTGGGTTCCTGGTCCTCGCTATGGGAGATTAGCGCGCATACCGCCGAAGGTAACGTACACCACGGCGATGTGATCAGCCACAAAACCGAGAACAGCTACGTCTATGCCGAGTCTGGCCTGGTGACGACCGTTGGCGTGAAAGACCTGGTGGTGGTGCAGACCAAAGACGCGGTGCTGATTGCCGATCGCAACGCGGTGCAGGATGTCAAAAAAGTGGTTGAACAAATCAAAGCCGACGGGCGTCATGAACACCATATTCACCGTGAAGTGTACCGTCCGTGGGGCAAATACGACTCTATCGACGCCGGTGACCGCTACCAGGTGAAACGCATTACCGTTAAACCGGGCGAGGGGCTGTCGGTGCAGATGCACCACCACCGCGCCGAACACTGGGTGGTGGTGGCGGGCACCGCCAAAGTCACCATCAACGGCGAGATCAAACTGCTTGGTGAAAACGAGTCTGTTTATATTCCGCTGGGCGCGACCCACTGTCTGGAAAACCCGGGAAAAATTCCGCTCGACTTAATTGAGGTGCGCTCCGGCGCCTATCTGGAAGAGGACGACATCGTTCGCTTCGAGGATCGCTACGGCCGCGTCTGACCATCATCTTTCGCGGCGCAGGGGCGCAGGCTTCCTGTAACGCGAAACAGAATGGGTATCCGAAATGATTATTCTCCTTCCGGGAGAGGGCTAACTGTTGCCTGAAGAAGGGTAAAAAAACATGACAAAATTAACCTGTTTCAAAGCCTACGATATTCGCGGCAGACTGGGCGAAGAATTAAACGAAGATATTGCGTGGCGGATTGGCCGCGCCTACGGCGAATTTCTCAAACCGAAAACCATTGTACTCGGCGGCGACGTGCGTCTGACCAGTGAGGCGCTGAAGCTGGCGCTGGCGAAGGGGTTACAGGACGCGGGCGTCGATGTGCTGGATATCGGCCTTTCCGGCACCGAAGAGATCTATTTCGCCACCTTCCACCTCGGCGTTGACGGTGGCATTGAAGTCACTGCCAGCCATAACCCGATGGACTACAACGGCATGAAGCTGGTGCGCGAGGGTGCGCGCCCAATCAGCGGCGACACCGGCCTGCGCGACGTCCAGCGCCTGGCGGAAGCCAACGACTTCCCGCCGGTCAATATGGCTAAGCGCGGCAGCTATAAACAGATCACCCTGCGCGACGCCTATATCGATCATCTGTTTGGCTACATCAACGTCAACAACCTGACCCCGCTGAAGCTGGTGATCAACTCGGGTAACGGCGCGGCGGGTCCGGTGGTGGACGCTATTGAAGCGCGCTTTAAGGCCCGGGGCGTACCGGTGGAGTTCATCAAGGTGCATAACACCCCGGACGGCAACTTCCCGAACGGTATTCCTAATCCGCTGCTGCCGGAATGTCGCGACGATACCCGCAATGCGGTGATTGAGCACGGCGCGGACATGGGGATTGCTTTTGACGGCGATTTCGACCGCTGCTTCCTGTTCGACGAAAAAGGGCAGTTTATTGAGGGCTACTACATCGTCGGCTTGCTGGCGGAAGCGTTCCTCGAAAAACACCCGGGCGCGAAGATCATCCACGACCCGCGCCTGTCCTGGAACACTGTCGACGTGGTGAAGGCCGCAGGCGGCACGCCGGTGATGTCGAAAACCGGTCATGCGTTCATCAAAGAGCGGATGCGTGCGGAAGATGCTATTTACGGCGGCGAAATGAGCGCCCACCACTACTTTCGTGATTTCGCCTACTGCGACAGCGGGATGATCCCGTGGCTGTTGGTGGCGGAGCTGGTGTGCCTGAAGGGGCAGTCGCTGGGCGAGCTGGTTCGCGACCGGATGGCGGCGTTCCCGGCGAGCGGTGAAATCAACAGCCAACTGGCGGAACCGGCGACGGCGATCGCCCGCGTGGAGGCGCATTTCGCGAAAGAGGCGCTGTCGGTGGATCGCACTGACGGCATCAGCATGTCGTTTGCCGACTGGCGCTTTAACCTGCGTTCGTCAAACACCGAGCCGGTGGTACGCCTGAACGTCGAATCGCGCGGTGATATCCCGCTGATGGAAGCGCGAACGTGTGGGGAGGTGATCGTTTCTGCATGAGGGAAAGAAGCTTGATAAGTCGGCGGAAGCCTTGGATAGCAAGGGATGCGAGGCGCGAGGGGTATTCCGCACGGCTCGACGAAAAATGATAAATTATGAGGAAAATTGCACTAAATTTTGCACTGTTATGATAGCGAGAGGATCGCTATTAAACACATTTTAAAGCCTATTAAATTACTCTTCCGTACCAGACTACTTTACCAATCACGTCGAAATCACTTGGGATGTTATCCAAATCAATCAGGAAAGGCTCAAAGGCTGGATTTGTGCTGCTAATCCTGAGCTGAGCACCCGGTAAGCGTTGCACACGTTTGACAAGCAATTGGCTATCTAAGCGAATGACATAAATGCCCTCATGAGGATCTCTATCCCCATGGTTAACAAGGATGACGTCTTTATCATTTAGGACCCCCATCATTGAGTCACCTATGACACTGATAACAGATAGTTTCCTAGGGTCAGCCTTAAGATGATTCACAACCCAATATCGGCGGAAGCTGACAGTAAACATCGGGCTTTCATCGTCATTTAAAGCCCCGTAACCAGCCGATGCAGAGACATTGTATCTAGGTACAAAGACAAACTCTTCTAGATCCACTTCGTTGCCCTTTACATCAACGGCAGTTGAACCTGATGTTACTACTGGCAAAGAACTGGAAGGCTCTGCCACTTCATCACCTGCGACTAGCCATGCTACAGATGCATTCAGGCACTCAGAAAGCTTGAGTATATGGGTAGCACTTGGTTCCCTGTCTTCATTCTCCCATGCCTGGAGCGTTGATAGCGCGACCCCAAGCTTATCCGCAACATAACTCCTCGAAAGCTTTAAAGCCTCTCTCTGAGTTCGAATACGAGTACCAATTTCACTCTTCAGTTCGTTTTCAGGTTTATTGGCCATATCTAGAAAAATCTCCCAACTTATTTTCAAGTTTTTCATGTTTGATGTAAGAGATTGAATTCAAAACAAAACAGTCTTTTTTTTGGCTGTTTTGATGGCGAGAGTAACCTGAAAACAGAAAATTTAGTTTGTTTTCAGGTTTACATAACTCGAATTCGATCATATTGTACTTATGAGTTGAACCACGGAGATTAACTAATGAGTACATTCGAGAGCGCAAAAAAAAGCCAGAAAGATTCTGACTGGCATAGAGCCGATATCGTTGCAGCTCTTCATAAGCAAGGTTGGTCGCTTCGTCGTTTGTCTTTGCACCATGGATACAAAAGTGCTGGGGCATTGAAAAACGCATTGGACCGACCGTGGCCGAAAGGTCAGCAAATCATTGCTGAAGCTATCGGCATCGCACCAGAAAGCATCTGGCCTACTCGTTATCATAAAGCATTTTCAGGTGAATGGAATTAATCATATGAACCAGATTAACCTGAAAACACATTATACAGCTCAAGAGTTGGCCTTGTTGCGCTTACCGGGATTGCCGGAGACACGACCAGGTATAGCTGCAAGAGCTAAAAAGCACCAATGGATTTCACGATCAAGATCTGGTCGGGGGGGAGGTATTGAATATTCAGTAGATAGCTTACCTCTTACTGCCCAAGAAGCCCTACGTGACCAGCTCTATCAGAGCATACTCACAACAAAAAATGATGTTTGTGAAGTGTCACGAAAAAACAGCTCAGTCAAACCGCGCGAAGAATTGGTATTAATCCGCCAGTGCCCGGCTCTTCTTGAACGTGAGGTGGG
>NZ_LNHZ01000010.1:0-12421 GCF_001463265.1 Citrobacter sp. 50677481 | reverse complement strand
CGCTACGGGCTGAAGTATGCAGAAGAGCAGGAAATCCTCTTTGGTGACGGTACAGGCGTTCACCTGCACGGCATTGTCCCGCAGGCGTCAGCATTTGATCCGGCATTTACTGTGGAGCAGCAGAGCGGCATTGACGATCTCCGTCTGGCGATGCTGCAGGCGCAACTGGCGCGCTTCCCTGCATCCGGCCATGTCCTTCACTTCATCGACTGGGCGCGCATCGAACTGACCAAGGACAGCCTGGGCCGTTACATCCTGGCTAACCCGGCGGCGCTGACCGGCCCGACCCTTTGGGGCCTTCCGGTTGTTGCCACGGAAGCGGCAGCCTTCCAGGGTAAATTCCTCACTGGCGCATTCAACGCTGGCGCACAAATCTTCGACCGCGAAGATGCGAACGTGGTTATCTCCACGGAGAACACTGACGACTTCGAGAAAAACATGATCACCATCCGTTGTGAAGAGCGTCTGGCGCTGGCTGTTAAACGTCCTGAGGCATTCGTGTACGGTGCATTCCGCACTGGCGCTGGTAGCTGATGAAATTGCGGCCTTCGGGCCGCTTTTACAGGTGGGAAAATGAAACTGATCGCACTCAAACCGATTTATTTCGGCGGTACCGTCGTTACTGAAGGGCTTCCGCTGGAAACGCTGGAACAGCACGGTCGCGAGCTCATCAAAAAAGGTTATGCGATGCTCGATGAATCAGAAAATCCTGCAGAGCAGGAACAGCAGCAGGAACAGCAGCAGGAACAGCCGGAAGTAAAAGCAGACAAAAAGGCGAAAAAGTGATGCTTGAGCTTGTTGTGGTGAAACAGCACTGCCGCATTGATACCGACTTTAGCGGCGATGATGATTTGCTGACGTTGTATTCGGGCGCGGCGGCGAGATATGTCGAGACATGGACGCGGAGAACGCTGTACGAGGCAGAAGACAGTCCCGGTTACAGTGATGATCCGGATTCAATTCTGCTTAATGACGATGTGAAGGCAGCCATGCTACTGCTTATCGGTCACTGGTATGCAAACCGTGAAGCGGTAAATATCGGGAACATCACCTCAGAAATTCCTTTTGCGGTGGAAGCCCTTTTGCAGCCCTATCGAATTTATGGATTGTAGGAGGTGTTATGCAGGCCGGGAGACTGAGAGACAGGATCACCGTACAGAACAGGACTACAGACAGAGATAACTCGGGGCAGCCTGTTGAATCATGGCATGACGGTGCAGAAACCTGGGCAGAAGTAAAAGGGATCAGTGGTCGTGAACTGGTAGCCGCAGGAGCTGAAACCGCTGTAGCAACAATTAGGGTATGGACACGATTTCGCCGTGATATCACTGCAGCTTCCAGACTCAGAGTTGAAACCGGACCGTTCAAAGGCGCTATTTTGAATATCATTGGCCCACCGATTCCTTATTCTCGCGGTGTTCAGCTCGAAATTTTATGCAAGCAGGGGGCCGAAAAATGATTGAAACGAGCCTCGATTTTTCCGGGCTGAATGACATAGCAAAAGACCTGGAGTTTCTTAGCCGCGCTGAAAACAACAAGGTTCTGCGTGATGCCACGCGCGCCGGCGCCGAAGTGCTTAAGGAAGAAGTGATCGCCCGCGCTCCTGAGAGAACCGGAAAACTGAAGAAAAACGTGGTCGTTTTGACTCAGCGCTCACGACGCCGCGGTGAAATTACTTCCGGCGTACATATCCGTGGTCGCAACATGCGAACCGGTAATAGCGACAACACCATGAAAGCCAGCGATCCACGAAATGCGTTTTACTGGCGGTTTGTGGAGATGGGGACAGTAAATATGCCGCCTCATCCGTTTGTGCGCTCCGCGTTCGATGTTCGCCAGGATCAGGCGACGGAGGTCGCGATCAGGCGAATGAACCAGGCCATTGACGAGGCATTAAGCAAATGACGGAAGACGATCTCTATCCTCTGCTGGAGTCGCTGGCCGGAGGGCAGGTCTATCCCTACGTTGCCCCACTCGGCAGTGACGGGAAGCCTTCAGTCTCGCCGCCCTGGGTAATTTTCTCGATTATTACCGACGTGGCCGCTGACGTTCTCTGTGGTCAGGCTGAATCTGCCGTTTCGGTGCAGGTCGATGTTTACTCCAGCACTATCACTGAAGCGCGTACGATCAGGAATTTGGCGCTGGATGCTCTGCAGGTACTGAGGCCTGCAAATGTCGTTAAAACGCCAGGCTATGAGCCTGATCTACGCTATCACCGGGCCACGCTCGAATTTCAGGTCACCGTCTGACCAGACCTAAACCATACCCCCGCTCCGGCGGGTTTTTTATTTCAGGAGACAGTTATGTCCTCACTTTATGAAAAATCACAGGGCACGAAGATTCAGATTACCTCTGCCCCTGTAACGTCAGAAACGGCAGATGATGCTTCCTACCTTGACCTTCAGTGCACGATTAAAGAGGTGCAGTTCACTGGCGGTCAGAAACAGGATATCGACGTAACGACCTTATGCTCTACAGAACAGGAAAACATTAACGGCCTGGGCGCTCAGTCAGAAATCTCTCTGTCAGGTAACTTTTACTCAAACCCTGCACAGGATGCCCTGCGTGATGCGTATGACAATGACACCACATACGGTTTCAAAATCATTTTCCCTTCTGGGATCGGCTTCCAGTTCCTGGCTGAAGTTCGCCAGCACACCTGGTCATCAGGTACAAACAGCGTCGTGGCCGCCACATTCTCGCTGCGTCTGAAGGGCAAGCCCCAGAAAATTGATCCGGGTTCATAAGGAGTAACCGATGAAATCTATTAAGGAGCTCGCGCTGTCGCGTCAGTCCGCATTCCGCCACGTTACTGTTGAAGTGCCGGAATGGGATGGAGTAAAGATTATGCTCAGGGAACCATCAGCAGAAGCATGGTTGCACTGGCAGGACGTGATTAAACCGGGTGATACTGATGGTGAGTTGTCCGTGTCAGAACGTGCGCACCGCAATCTTCGCGCTGATGTCACACTGTTTATTGACGTTTTGTTTGACGAACAGGGTGAACCGGTATTCAGCAAAAATGATTTTGCCGATGTTGAAGCGGTGTATGGCCCTGTTCATGCGCGGTTGCTGCGCCAGGCTCTAAATCTGACTACTGACCCGAAGGAAGCTGAGGGAAAGTAGCACAGCCCGGCATGCGGTTTCTGATGTCGCTTGCGCTCCGCATGGGGCGCACGCTATCAGAGCTTCGGGATATCATGTCTGCCAGTGAGCTCAGTCTGTGGGCTGAGTTTGATAAACATAGCCCAATAGGCGACATCCGGGGTGACATTCAGGCGGCACAAATTGCTACTGCTGTGTTCAATGCTCAGGGTGCAAAAGCCACGATGAGCGATATGCTGCTGCGCTGGCAGCGTGATCCTGATGAAGAAGGTGCAGACCCGTTTGCCGGGCTTGAGGCGGCGCTTACAGCTGCAACGCAGTGACATTTAGCCCAGAAAATATTAGGATTTGTTCGACTAATTATTCTGGGACCAAAAATATGGAAATTTTACTTGTTTCAATTGTCATCGGCTTAATTCCGGCCTTGATTGCTCATAGCAAAGGCCGCTCTTTCTTTGCCTGGTGGGTGTATGGTGCGCTGTTGTTTATTATTGCTTTCGTGCATTCTCTTGTAATAAAGAAGGATGTTGCTGCTGAAGAAAAAGACTTAATTGAAAACGAGGGTATGAAAAAATGTCCGTTCTGTGCGGAGATAATCAAAAGCGAAGCCATTAAATGTAAACACTGCGGCAGTGATTTGGCAGCTGGATCACCTCCACCTAAAACTGATGAAGAATACCTTGAAGAGGCCAGACAAAAGGTCTGGAAACAATAAAAATAAAACCGCTTCGGCGGTTTTTTTACGTCTGGAGCTTGGATAAATGGCAACCTTACGCGAATTAATAATCAAAATTTCCGCCAATTCTCAATCTTTCCAGACGGAGATATCACGCGCCTCTCGAATGGGGCAGGACTATTATCGGTCTATGCAAAATGGCGGACGACAGGCTGTTGCTGCGTCTCGTGAAACGCAGCGAGCTCTGGCGGAGGTTACCAATCAGATTAACACAGCAAAGGCATCTGCTCTTGGGCTGGCAGGCGCATTTGCAGGAGCGTTTGCAACAAGTCACCTTATTTCACTTGCGGACGAATGGAGTTCCGTGAACGCAAGATTGAAGCAGGCATCCCAGTCTAACAATGATTTTATTGCTTCTCAGCGTGCTCTGATGGAGATCAGCCAGCGCACTGGTACGACTTTTTCAGACAATGCCAGTTTGTTTGCGCGTTCCGCTGCCTCAATGCGTGAATACGGTTATTCCTCCGAAGAGGTTTTAAAAGTTACCGAAGCGATTTCTACAGGATTAAAGCTTTCAGGAGCCAGCACTGCAGAGGCAAGTTCAGTTATTACCCAGTTCAGCCAGGCTCTTGCTCAAGGTGTTTTGCGTGGCGAAGAATTTAACTCCGTAAACGAGAATGGGGATCGTGTTATTCGTGCTCTCGCAACTGGAATGGGCGTCGCGCGAAAAGACCTTAAAGCAATGGCTGATCAAGGCCAGCTTACTTCTGACAAGGTGGTCCCGGCATTAATTAGCCAGCTTTGGACGCTGAGAGATGAGTTCGGCTCCATGCCTCAGACAGTTTCTGCCGCCTCTACGAAGATAGAAAATGCTTTCATGGCATGGGTTGGCGGGGCTAACGAAGCTACAGGAACAACGAAGGTATTAACCGGTGCGCTTAATAGTGTTGCTGACAATATTGATACTGTAGCAATGGCTGCTGGTGCGCTAGCGGCTGTCGGTACCGCTCGCTGGCTTGGTGGAATGGTCACTGGTGCAGCATCTGCGACGGCTGAGTTGTTAAATGCTGCAAAAAGCGAGGTGTCATTGGCTGAAGCCCAGCTCAGGGGAACTCAGATTTCTACAGCAAGAGCCAGGGCGGCTGTATATCGTGCCCAACAAGCAATGATTGCAGCTCGTGGTACAGATTCCCAAGCAGCTGCCGAGAAAAGATTATCCGCAGCTCAGGCATCATTAACAAGAAATATTCAAGCCAGAACAGCAGCACAAACAACGCTCAATAATGTGACCGCTGCTGGGTCAAGACTGATCAGTGGTGCACTTGGATTGGTGGGCGGAATACCCGGTTTGGTCCTGCTTGGAGCTGGTGCATGGTACACCATGTATCAGAATCAAGAACAAGCCAGACGTTCGGCACAGGAATATGCAAACACTCTCGAAGAAGTTCGCGCTAAGACTAAATCCATGTCTCTGCCTGAGGTTTCGGATAATGAAACAAAGACCCGGCAGGCTCTGGATGAACAAAACAGGCTTGTTGATGAGCAAGCCCAAAAAGTAAGGCAACTAAAGGAAGATATTGCCGGTTATCAGCATATGCTGGCAAATCCTGGAGTAACTGTAGGTGGTTATATGATTAACCATCTGAAAAGTATTGATGACGCCACGCGTGAACTTTCAAACGCAACGAGCTCTTTAGTTGTTGAGCAGGAGCGTTTGGCTCAGATGCAGGCAAAATCTGAGTCTATACAGGAGGTTCTTGAAGGTATTGAGCATCGACGGATCGCCTTGATTCGACAGCAAGCGGCAGAGCAAAACAGCGCATATCAATCATTATTGGTGATGAATGGGCAGCATACAGAATTTAACCGCTTGTTGAGTCTAGGTAATAGCCTGCTCATGGCTAGGCAGGGCCTTGTAAACGCGCCGATGCGTCTTCCTCAGGCTGAGCTTAATACCAGTCAAAGCGATGCATTAAATAAAAGTCGCCGCGATCTGGAATTATCGAAATTAAAAGGAGAAGCAAAAGAGCGTGCGCGTTTAGCTTACGCGGCTGACGATTTAGGGTTTGTTGCGGATGATCCGCGTTATCAAACTAGCCGTAACGAATTTATTAATAATGGTTTGGCTGAGTGGCGTAACAATGAAGCCAGTAAACCTCAGAAGAAAGGCCCTAAATCGGAAGCCGAAAAAACAGCTGATACCTATGACAAGCTGATCAAGCAGCAGAAAGAGCAGATTGCTCTGGCTGGTCAAAATACCGAACTGGCAAAACTGAAATATCAGGTTAGCCAGGGCGAACTGGCGACGCTTACAGAGTCTCAGAAACAGACCCTGTTGCAGAATGCCGCGCTTATTGATCAGCAGAAAATACGTGAGCAACTTCGAAATTATGAGGCGAATCTCGCAGACAGTAACGCCAGCTCCCGCGCAGCGAACGAGGCTCAACTAATCGGCTACGGTCAGGGTTCTCGGTTTCGTGAAAGGCTTCAGGAACAATTCAATATCCGAAAGGAATTTGAAGAAAAGAACACTGATCTGCTTAGGCAACGGCAGGCAGGAGATATAGATGAAGCGTTTTATCAGAAAGCTCTGGCACTGAATAAGCGTTATCTTGATGAACGACTCCGTGATCAGGAAGCTTACTATTCTGCGTCTGATGCACAGCGTAGCGACTGGACGGCTGGTATGCGTGAAGGATTCGCTAACTGGGCTGATACTGCTTCCGATTATGCCTCACAGTCGGCAGATCTGGTAAACAATGCCATGACCGGGCTGGTGGGCAATATTTCCGATGCACTTTCCGGTAATAAGGTTGACTGGGAAGACTGGGCCAGTTCGGTTCTTCAGTCCATGCAGAAAATAATTCTCAACGCAATGATCGTTAATTCTCTGCAGTCCTCTATGGGGAGCGGCGGCTTCTTTAGCGGGTTGTTTGGCAGTTCTGCTGGAGGCTCCACGCCGTCTGGCGCTTACAACTCGGCAGCGTCTGGACTTCAGCTCAACGCAAAAGGTGGCGCCTATGCTTCTGCAAGCCTCAGCGCCTACAGTAACAGTATCGTCAGTTCGCCTACCTATTTTGCATTCGCCAAAGGCGCAGGTCTGATGGGGGAAGCAGGGCCGGAGGCCATCATGCCGTTGACCCGCTCCGCTGACGGATCATTAGGTGTTCGTGTGGTTGGGTCACAGTCTCCAGCAACAGGAAATGGCATCACTCAGCACATCACCCAGCATTTCACCATATCCGGTAATGGTGATGCAGCACTGAAACAGGCAATGCAGGAAGCAGCCCGCCAGGGGGCGAACGATGGCGCTAAACAGGCGCGTCAGGATTTGCTTCAGGATTTTTCCAGTCGAGGCCAGGCACGTCGTTTGTTAGGCGTGTGATGGTCTGCATCCTTAATTTAATTAGCCGAAAGGCAGGAGATAATTATGACTTTAGAACAGCGAGTTGAGGCTCTTGAATTTAAAGTTGGGTTTCCGGAAGAAAATGGAGTAAGAATATCCTTCGGAGAAAATTTACGCATGTCATCGACACAACGCATTGGCAGTAATGTGTCTGTGAAAATTAGCAAAGAAACCTTAGCTACTATCCAATACAGCGAAGACTTAACGCCAGAGCTTACGCTTGAAGAGTACAACCAGAGAGCGAAAGAGCATGCTCAAAATGTTCTCTCGAAGATTATTGAAGCGACCCGAAAACAGGCCGCGGAAAATGATAAGGACTACGATAAACTAAGAGATCGTCTTCTTGATAACGCTGTTATTTTAGCGCTCGATTCACAGTCTTAATTGCCATTTCAAATGCGTCCTTTGTATGAGGGTCATTTCTCGCATCGCTATCAGCAATTTTTGCTTGGCCTTTTTGCAGGGATTCCAGCAACCGTTGTGATAAGTTTGCACTAGGAGATAATGAGTCAACCATTCTTAAAATATTTGTCAACATAAGTCCCGTCATAATTTCATGAGTTAGTAGCTTTTGTTTCTGCTTAGTGTTTTCCTCTTCAAGCTTACGAATACGGGCTTCGAAGCTTTCGATACGCTGTTCATTAGACATGATATTTCCTTAATCAGAGGTAATCAGCCATCCCTCTGCGCTGAGTGCGCCAGTGTCCAACCACTGACGGGCTGAACCACACACTTTAACCAGGGATATTGACCTGTAACACCCTGACAAATGATCAGTATCGCCGTTGCGCGTATTTCTCCAGGAGTATTTATGGCTGCACTTGAATGGCCGGACGACGTCTGTCCGGCGTCATTAACGTGGCGACCTGAAAGTAACACCAAAACATTTCGATCTCCTTTTAATGGTGCGTCACAGACTGTCCGTTATCCCGGCACCCGCTGGGTATGCTCCCTGACATTCAACAACCTGTCGGATGATAAATCCCGGCGTCTTGATTCGCTGATTGCCGAGCTGGATGGCGAATATGGCAGGGTGAAAATCCATGACTGGGGCCGGGGCGGGCGCACTCCCGCAGGTTCGCCGGTGGTGAATGGTGCAAACCAGACTGGCACAGAATTACAGACGAGCGGATGGACTCCCGGTGTCGTAGTTCTGGAGCGTGGAGACTACATCACCATTAACGACGAACTGAAGATGGTGACCGCCGATGTGACGAGCACATCAACCGGTACAGCCACTGTGACATTCGCGCCCATGTTGCGCTGGTCGCCACCGGATGGCGCGGCTATCGAAGTGGCGAAACCATACGGCATTTTCAAACTGAAGGATAACCAGCAGGGCGCGGGTAATCGAGTACCTGGGGTATTTACCAGTTACACGCTGGAACTGGAGGAGGCGTTTTAATGTTGTATTCCCCTTTTTCTGATTCGATGGTCGACTGGCTTTCCCGCGACCGGGTGACGGCGGTGATCGCCGCCAATATCCAGTTTGAGTCCGGCATCGTTTATGTGCATTCCGGTACAGGGACAATCGTGCTGGGTGGATATGTCTATTACGGCATGGGAACGATGGGCGCCATTGATGATGTCAATGAAACCAACACGACGAGCCCGACGCAGCTCAGGATGACGCTTTCCGGCCTGGACATGTCCCTGTTTGCCAAAACGCTTAACGAGCGCTGTGTCGGGAAACCGGCGGAACTGTATTTGGTGGCTATGGACGACAACGGCATTGTTCAGGTTGCCGATTTACTTTTCAAAGGCAAGGTTTCCGGCACAGGGGCAACTGCCGGGAAAACTAACGCGCTGCAGCACACCATCAGTAATATTTTTGAGGACTGGCAGCGTCCGTTCCCTGACCGTTACACGGATGAGTCGCAGCAGGCCGCATATCCAGGTGACCATATTTTTCGTTACGTTGCTCAGATGGCAGAGCGTTCGATTTACTGGGGCAATAAAAAAGACGCTCCCGGATTTACTTATAAGTGAGGAAGCATGAAGCATCCGGACTGGCAAAACAGATTAAACGCAGTGATGAAGGCCGCCATTGAGCGGCCTTTTTCATGGGGCCAGCATGACTGCTGCCTTTTTGCTGCTGACTGTGCAGAAGCGATGACCGGTAATGATTTTGCTGCTGGCTGGCGTGGAACGTATGACAGCGAAACAGGCGCGAAAAAGGCGATTCTGCGCGGTGGTGGGTCGCTTGAGAAAGTGCTGGCCCGTTATCTCGACGAGGTGCCTGTCAAACTCGCGCAGCGCGGAGATATTGCTGTTGTTGAAAATGCCGGGTCACGGTGTGCCGGTGTTGTCTATTCTGGCGCGGTATGGGTTCCCGGTGAAAATGGCCTGGTTGGTTTGCGTGTAAAACCGCTGAGTGTCTGGAGGGTGCGTTAATGCCTGCAGCCATCCCAATTATTGCTACCGTCGCCGCTGGCGCAGCCGCCTCATATCAGTATTACGGGATCGCAATGGCTATCACTGTTGCCGCCCAGGTTGCTACGCAGGCGCTCACCAAAAAGCCTTCCGGGATTGATTCATATCGTGACACATCTGAACGCAAGCAGGTATTGCGAGCAGCGGCCAGCGCAAAAACTGTCGTTTACGGACGCACCACGACTTCAGGCACGCTGTTTTTCTCTGAAGAGCAGGCTGGCGAACAGGACGATGGCGAAATGCTGCATCTGGCCGTTGCGCTGGCGGGACATTCATTATCCAGCATCGGAACTGTCTGGCTGGGTGATGAGCCTATCAGTAGTTATCCTGAACACGCATCGTTTGAGTTGCACACCAACCGACAGACGGCGGACCCGTTCATGCTGGAGAACTGCCCGTCATGGAAAGATGACATGATCGGCAAAGGGCTCACCTGGCTGCGCGTGTCCCTGAAATTTAACGCTGAAAAATTCCCGTCCGGCATCCCGAATATCAAGGTTGAAAAGTTTGGTCGTGAGGTTTACGACCCGCGAACCGGGCTGACTGGATACAGCAACAATGCCGCCCTGGTCATTCTCGACTACTACCGAAACTACCTGAAAGTCCCGGACTCGGATATTAACTGGGACCAGTTTCAGGAAGCGGCCAACATCTGCGATGAGGAGGTGATCACCGGCGCCAATACCGTTGAAAAACGTTACACGATAAACGGTGAATTCGACCTTAGCGAAAACAAGGTCACTATTCTGGAAGGGATGCTGGCGGCATGCGCGGGTGATGTGACTTATATTGCCGGAAAACATGGATTGCTTGTCGGCGCATATTATGGACCTGCGACAGAGGTGATCACCGAAAGTCAGCTGGCTGGCGACATAGAGATTATGCCTGAGGTATCCCAGTCTGAGCGGGTTAATACCATCAAGGGGACGTTTGTCGACCCGGAACAGGGATTCACAGAGGCCGATTTCCCGTCCGTTTCCGTCAGCGAGTGGGTAACAGAGGATGGCGTAGAAATTTCACAGGACATGAAACTTCGGTTTGTGACCTCTGAATTTCAGGCTCAGCGTCTGGCCGATGTGAAGTTAAAGCGCACCCGTATTGCCAGAACGATGAACGTGACGCTGAATCTGAGCGGGTACCGTTATCGTCCTGGAATGTATGTGAAGGTTAATTTCCCGTCACTGGGCATCGTCAACGTAGAGATGCGCGTTACCGACTGGAAGTTTGGCGTGCAGAATGGTGTACAGCTAACGCTGAAACAGGAAACTGCTGATGTCTGGGGTGATGCAATAGGTAAGCCTGTAGAGCGGCCACCATTCACGCAGTTACCGTCCGGTGGCGTGGCACAGCCGCAAAACCTCAGATACACCGTTGAGGAAATCGGGCAGGTGGTACAGGGCATTCTTTCCTGGGAAAACGTGGGGCAGGTGACCTATAACAAAGTCATCATTCGTCGTAACGGCCAGATGGTGCTTTCTGTTCAGGTCCCGGGTTCATTTACACGTCTGACCGGATTGCCAAAGGATACCTATACCGCCCATGTTATCGCCGTTAACCAGATGGGAGCGGAATCTCCTGAAGGCTATCTGGAATTCAGCATTGAGGCCCCGCCTCCTCCGTCGCATGTTGATATTGAGCAGGGTTTCTTTGCCGTCACGCTGATCCCACGTCTGGCTGCGATAACAAACGTTTCCACCCAGTTTGACTTCTGGACATCAGGCGAAACTCAGCTTCCCGGCACAACGACTGAAATCGTTGAGGGGAACGCCAGCAGGGAAGGTATTGGCACCACATGGACCAGTAACCAGCTACAGGTGGGACACACCTATTACTGGTACATCAGGACGATTAACGCCTTTGGTGCATCAGCATTTGTTGAGGTTCCGGCGCTGTGCTCAATGGATACCGGAGGCCTGATCGACCTCATTGATGATGCCGTTCAGAATTCTGACGCATTCCAGAATGTTAAAGAAGGTGTTGATACCAACCTCGAAGGCATTATGGAAAATTCGCTGGCGAACCACGGCACCGTTGAGCACCAGTATCAACAGTACGGTGAGGTACGTGCCGATATCCTTGTCGTGAAAACCACGGTAGCGACTGCTGAGCAGGGACTTGCTGACCTGTCCACGTATGTTCAGGCGCAGATTGGCCCTGAAGGTAGCCTTACATCAGCCGTTAACCAGAAGATGACTGCAGTCGTTAATAGTGATGGTACAGCGAAGGCATCTTATACGCTCAATATGGGTATTGTCAGGAACGGAGTGAAATACAATACCGGTTTCGGCATGTCCATTGAGCCTGATGGTAGCTCATACAAATCAACTGTAGTTTTTGCGGCTGATCAGTTCGGTATTTATTCCGGTAGCGACCCTGGAAACTATATTGCTGCCTTCTTCGTATATAACGGCCAGGTATTTATCAGGGATGCTTTAATTCAGGACGGTAGCATCACTAACGCCAAAATTGGTAACTATATTCGATCCAGTTCTTACATATCTGGTCCCGGTGGAACGGGGTGGAATATAGATAAAAATGGTAACTGTGAATTCCATGGTCAGTTTTATGCGAACAGCGGTCAGTTTGCCTTCAATGGCGAAAACAACACGGTTGTAATAAATGGGAATGGTATCACGGTCAATCTCCCCGGAGGTGGTCGGGTTGTCGTTGGACGATGGTAGGTGAATTATGCCGGAAGGTATTCTGATTGATTATAACGATGGACGTCCTGTGATGGCTATTACCGCGGGGCTTCGTGCCCCGTCGTTTTGTGCCAGTTTTTCAGGGAACGGAACCGGAGC
>NZ_LNHZ01000009.1:0-325 GCF_001463265.1 Citrobacter sp. 50677481 | reverse complement strand
GCGGATGCAGCCTCTCAACAATATCCATCGGCATGGTTTCACCTTCGGTAAAGTAACGGATCTCTTCCTGACTGATACCCGTATGCGGTATCCAGGCGATCTGCCAGTAACCGCTTTTCGGGCAGGCTTCACCGCTGCGGCACAGCAGCAGGGCGACATCATCCTTATTAAAATGGGGTGACGAAGGCAGCGGCTTACCCGTTACCGGGTTTAACTGTTTTGCCTTTGCCAGCTCTGCAATAAGCGATTCACCCGGTTTGGCTGGCGGGATATTGGCCTTGCGCTCTTCCAGCCATTTTAGTTTACCGTCCCAGGCTGGCAGCGG
>NZ_LNHZ01000008.1:0-6215 GCF_001463265.1 Citrobacter sp. 50677481 | reverse complement strand
TACCGGGAAGGAGGGAGTGACCATCTCATTAAATAAAGCACGCTAAGCCGGTGGCAGCGGTCGCAATGGCCTAAACTTCCCCGCACCGACCTTGGCGCTGCTGCGCCATAGGTAATCGCCGGTCAGGTTGATGTGCTCCCACCCCAGCGGCGACAGATATTGCAACAATGTGTCGTCCAGCGCCGTGCCGTTGCCACGCAAAGCACTGGTGGCACGCTCCAGATATACCGTGTTCCACAACACGATGGCCGCCGTCACCAGATTGAGGCCGCTGGCCCGGTAGCGCTGCTGCTCAAAACTGCGGTCGCGGATTTCACCCAATCGGTAGAAGAAGACCGCCCTGGCCAGCGCGTTGCGCGCCTCGCCCTTATTCAGCCCCGCATGGACGCGGCGGCGCAGCTCCACGCTTTGCAGCCAATCCAAAATGAACAGCGTGCGCTCGATGCGCCCCAGCTCGCGCAACGCCACGGCCAAGCCGTTCTGGCGCGGGTAGCTGCCGAGTTTGCGCAGCATCAGCGAAGCCGTTACCGTGCCTTGCTTGATGGAGGTGGCCAGCCGCAGAATTTCATCCCAATGGGCGCGTATTTGCTTGATGTTCAGCCTGTCGCTGCTAATCATCGGCTTGAGCGCGTCATAGGCGGCATCGCCCTTGGGGATGAATAGCTTGGTTTCGCCCAAGTCACGGATACGCGGCGCGAAGCGAAATCCCAGCAAATGCATCAAGCCAAACACGTGATCGGTGAAGCCTGCCGTGTCGGTGTAGTGTTCCTCGATGCGCAAGTCCGACTCGTGGTACAGCAGGCCATCAAGCACGTAAGTTGAATCACGAATGCCCACGTTGACCACCTTGGCACTGAAGGGCGCGTACTGGTCGGAGATATGGGTGTAGAAAGTCCGTCCTGGACTGCTTCCATACTTCGGGTTGATATGACCAGTGCTTTCTGCTTTGCTGCCGGTTCTGAAGTTCTGGCCGTCCGACGATGACGTGGTGCCGTCACCCCAGTTGCCGGCGAAGGGTTGCCGAAACTGCGCATTCACCAGCTCGGCCAGCGCCGTCGAATAGGTTTCATCGCGGATGTGCCAGGCTTGCAGCCAAGACAGCTTGGCGTAGGTGGTGCCAGGGCAGGACTCGGCCATTTTGGTCAGACCCAGGTTGATCGCGTCGGCCAGGATCGTCGTCAACAGCAAGGTTTTGTCCTTGGCCGTGTCGCTGGTCTTCAGGTGTGTGAAGTGGCGGGTGAAGCCCGTCCATTCATCGACCTCCATCAGCAACTCGGTGATTTTGAGGTGCGGCAGCAGCATAGCTGTCTGGTCGATCATGGCTTGCGCGGCGTCTGGTACTGCCGCGTCCAGCGGCGTGATCTTCAGGCCTGACGCGGTGGTGATGATGGCATCCGGTAAGTCGTTGGCCGCAGCCATGCGGTTGACTGTGGCGAGTTGCGCCTCCAACAATTCCAACCGGTCATGCAGGTATTGGTCGCAGTCGGTGGCCACTGCCAGCGGCAATTCGCTGGCCAGCTTCAAAGTGGCGAACTTCTCGACCGGCACCAGGTATTCGTCGAAGTCCTTGAACTGGCGAGAACCCTGCACCCAGACATCACCGGAGCGCAGCGCGTTCTTCAGCTCCGACAGGGCGCATAACTCGTAGTAACGCCGGTCGATGCCGTCGTCGGTCAGAACCAGCTTTGCCCAGCGCGGCTTGATGAATGCGGTTGGCGCATCGGCGGGCACCTTGCGCGCGCTGTCGCTGTTCATGCCGCGCAGCATGTCGATGGCATCGAGCACACCCTTGGCGGCGGGCGCAGCCCGCAATTTGAGCACGCCCAGGAACTGCGGCGCGTAGCGGCGTAGCGTGGCATAGCTTTCACCGATGTGGTGCAGGAAATCAAAGTCGGCAGGCCGCGCCAATGTTTGCGCTTCGGTGACGCTGGCGGCGAAGGTGTCCCAGGGCATAACGGCCTCGATGGCGGCGAACGGATCGCTGCCGCTTTGCTTGGCCTCAATCAACGCTTGACCGATGCGCCCATACATCCGCACCTTGTCGTTGATCGCCTTGCCGGAAGCCTGGAACTGCTGCTGATGCTTGTTCTTGGCCGCGTTGAACAGCTTGCCGATGATGCGATCGTGAAGGTCGATGATTTCATCGGTGACGGTGGCCATGCCTTCGATGGCCAGCGCTACCAGCGTGGCATAGCGTCGTTGCACCTCGAACTTTGCCAGATCAGCAGGCGTCATCTGGCCACCTTCACGAGCGATTTTGAGCAGGCGGTTCTGGTGAACCTGCCGCTCGATGCCTGCGGGCAGATCAAGTGCTTGCCAGGATTTCAGGCGCTCAATATGTTCGAGCATGTGGCGAGAGTTCGGTTTGGCAGGCGACTGGCGCAGCCATGCCAGCCACGTCACTTTACTGCCGTCCTTGCGCTTGAGAAGTTCGTCCAGGCGCTGACGGTGGGGTGATAACAAAGAATCGGTCAGCGCCGCGTAAATGCGTCGGTTGGCACGGGTGATGGCCTCGGCGCTTGCGCGCTCGATGGCATTCATGGCGGGCAGGATAATGCTCTGCCGCCGCAGATTCTCGACAAGTGCGCTCGCCAGCACGATGCCTTTGTCGGTCTGCAAGGCCAGCTCGGTCAATGTATGCACGGCTTGCCGATAGTGGCTCATGGTGAAGGGCTTGAACCCAAAAACCGTTTGCAGCTCGACCAAGTGCTCCCGCCGTGTCTGTTCGCGCTGGCCGTACTCGCTCCAACTTTCCACTGGCATCTTGAGTTGCGCGGCCACCATGCGCAACAGGGGCGGAAACGGAGGCTCATCGACGCCCAAAAAGGTGCCAGGGAATCGCAAGTAGCAAAGCTGCACAGCGAAGCCCAATCGATTCGCGGCGCCGCGACGCTGACGGATCACCGACAGGTCGGTTTCGTTGAACGTGTAGTGCCGTATCAGTTCGTCTTTGGCATCTGGCAGTGCCAGCAGGCTTTCGCGCTCGGTGGCGGACAGGATTGAGCGGCGTGGCATGGTCAGTCTTCCCGCAGGTACTGGTACAAGGTTTCGCGGCTGATGCCGAAGTCACGGGCCACCAAGGTTTTTTGGTCGCCTGCCGCAACTCGCCGTTTCAACTCGGCAATTTGTTCGCTGTTCAGCGATTTCTTTCGTCCCCGGTAGGCACCGCGCTGCTTGGCCAGCACGATTCCCTCGCGCTGACGTTCGCGGATCAGGGCGCGCTCGAACTCAGCGAAGGCTCCCATGACCGACAGCATCAGATTGGCCATCGGTGAGTCCTCGCCGGTGAACTTCAGCCCTTCTTTGACGAACTCCATGCGCACGCCCCGTTGTGTCAGCCCTTGGACGATGCGGCGCAGGTCATCAAGGTTGCGTGCCAGCCTGTCCATGCTATGCACCACCACGGTGTCGCCCTCGCGGACGAAGGCCAGCAGCCTTTCCAGCTCGGGACGCTGGGTGTCCTTGCCAGAAGCCTTGTCGGTGAACACCCGCGCCACCTGAACACCCTCCAATTGCCGTTCCGGGTTCTGGTCGAAGCTGCTGACGCGGACATAGCCGATGCGTTGACCTTGCAAGATGCCTCCAAAGGCAAAAGTGTCAGGATGAAATCTATTACCTTTGACGGAATATGTCAATCAATAGGAAATTTAACTCTATTCTGACATCGTTTGCACATGGTGTCGTTTTCAGAAGACGGCTGCACTGAACGTCAGAAGCCGACTGCACTATAGCAGCGGAGGGGTTGGATCCATCAGGCAACGACGGGCTGCTGCCGGCCATCAGCGGACGCAGGGAGGACTTTCCGCAACCGGCCGTTCGATGCGGCACCGATGGCCTTCGCGCAGGGGTAGTGAATCCGCCAGGATTGACTTGCGCTGCCCTACCTCTCACTAGTGAGGGGCGGCAGCGCATCAAGCGGTGAGCGCACTCCGGCACCGCCAACTTTCAGCACATGCGTGTAAATCATCGTCGTAGAGACGTCGGAATGGCCGAGCAGATCCTGCACGGTTCGAATGTCGTAACCGCTGCGGAGCAAGGCCGTCGCGAACGAGTGGCGGAGGGTGTGCGGTGTGGCGGGCTTCGTGATGCCTGCTTGTTCTACGGCACGTTTGAAGGCGCGCTGAAAGGTCTGGTCATACATGTGATGGCGACGCACGACACCGCTCCGTGGATCGGTCGAATGCGTGTGCTGCGCAAAAACCCAGAACCACGGCCAGGAATGCCCGGCGCGCGGATACTTCCGCTCAAGGGCGTCGGGAAGCGCAACGCCGCTGCGGCCCTCGGCCTGGTCCTTCAGCCACCATGCCCGTGCACGCGACAGCTGCTCGCGCAGGCTGGGTGCCAAGCTCTCGGGTAACATCAAGGCCCGATCCTTGGAGCCCTTGCCCTCCCGCACGATGATCGTGCCGTGATCGAAATCCAGATCCTTGACCCGCAGTTGCAAACCCTCACTGATCCGCATGCCCGTTCCATACAGAAGCTGGGCGAACAAACGATGCTCGCCTTCCAGAAAACCGAGGATGCGAACCACTTCATCCGGGGTCAGCACCACCGGCAAGCGCCGCGACGGCCGAGGTCTTCCGATCTCCTGAAGCCAGGGCAGATCCGTGCACAGCACCTTGCCGTAGAAGAACAGCAAGGCCGCCAATGCCTGACGATGCGTGGAGACCGAAACCTTGCGCTCGTTCGCCAGCCAGGACAGAAATGCCTCGACTTCGCTGCTGCCCAAGGTTGCCGGGTGACGCACACCGTGGAAACGGATGAAGGCACGAACCCAGTGGACATAAGCCTGTTCGGTTGGTAAGCTGTAATGCAAGTAGCGTATGCGCTCACGCAACTGGTCCAGAACCTTGACCGAACGCAGCGGTGGTAACGGCGCAGTGGCGGTTTTCATGGCTTGTTATGACTGTTTTTTTGTACAGTCTATGCCTCGGGCATCCAAGCAGCAAGCGCGTTACGCCGTGGGTCGATGTTTGATGTTATGGAGCAGCAACGATGTTACGCAGCAGGGCAGTCGCCCTAAAACAAAGTTAACCCAGGATGAGAACCTTGAAAGTATCATTGATGGCTGCGAAAGCGAAAAACGGCGTGATTGGTTGCGGTCCAGACATACCCTGGTCCGCGAAAGGGGAGCAGCTACTTTTTAAAGCATTGACCTACAATCAGTGGCTTCTGGTGGGTCGCAAGACGTTTGAATCTATGGGCGCACTCCCCAATAGGAAATACGCGGTCGTTACCCGCTCAGGTTGGACATCAAATGATGACAATGTAGTTGTATTTCAGTCAATCGAAGAGGCCATGGACAGGCTAGCTGAATTCACCGGTCACGTTATAGTGTCTGGTGGCGGAGAAATTTACCGAGAAACATTACCCATGGCCTCTACGCTCCACTTATCGACGATCGACATCGAGCCAGAGGGGGATGTTTTCTTCCCGAGTATTCCAAATACCTTCGAAGTTGTTTTTGAGCAACACTTTACTTCAAACATTAACTATTGCTATCAAATTTGGAAAAAGGGTTAACAAAGCTATGCAATCGACGGCAAAAAGCTTCGTTCGCTTCGCGCACTACGCCTTTTCCGCGATTGATAGCGACGTTATGCAGCCAAATCCCAACAATTAAGGGTCTTAAAATGGTAAAAGATTGGATTCCCATCTCTCATGATAATTACAAGCAGGTGCAAGGACCGTTCTATCATGGAACCAAAGCCAATTTGGCGATTGGTGACTTGCTAACCACAGGGTTCATCTCTCATTTCGAGGACGGTCGTATTCTTAAGCACATCTACTTTTCAGCCTTGATGGAGCCAGCAGTTTGGGGAGCTGAACTTGCTATGTCACTGTCTGGCCTCGAGGGTCGCGGCTACATATACATAGTTGAGCCAACAGGACCGTTCGAAGACGATCCGAATCTTACGAACAAAAAATTTCCCGGTAATCCAACACAGTCCTATAGAACCTGCGAACCCTTGAGAATTGTTGGCGTTGTTGAAGACTGGGAGGGGCATCCTGTTGAATTAATAAGGGGAATGTTGGATTCGTTAGAGGACTTAAAGCGCCGTGGTTTACACGTCATTGAAGACTAGTCCTTTGCATAACAAAGCCATCAAACCGGACGCCAGAGATTCCGCGCCTGTTGCGCATGGCTTCGCCATTTTATGCGCAATAGGCGCGCCACCCGGCACTGTTGCAAAGTTAGCGATGAGGCAGCCTTT
>NZ_LNHZ01000007.1:0-377 GCF_001463265.1 Citrobacter sp. 50677481 | reverse complement strand
CATCGTGTTCGCCGCCTGCAGGTTCATACCGTACAGACCCGCTTCCGGACGCACCGCGTGCTCGCGCGGTCTCTGCGGCTCAGGTTGCGTCGGCGCTTGCGGAGTCAGCGGATCTACCGGGTCCACTGGCTCAGTCGGATCAACCGGTTCCGGCTGTGGCTCCGGCTGTGGTTCCGGCGTCAGCGCGCTGGTCAGATACCAGTTTTTCTCATTCTGCCCTTCCCCACGTTGCAGGGTGTAGTCATACGCCCCCGCCACGATACGCCCGTTCTGGGTAAACACACCGTCAGAATTTCCCGCCACGCTAATAAGCTCAATACCGTCAGTGGTCAGCCCGCCTGTGCCGCCCGCGTTCAGCACCGTCACGTTCGTGTTAC
>NZ_LNHZ01000006.1:0-219 GCF_001463265.1 Citrobacter sp. 50677481 | reverse complement strand
AAGCTAGCGCGTCTACCAATTCCGCCACCTTCGCACAGTCATCTTACTTTTTTGATATCGCCTCGTTGGTGCGAGGGGGGGGACTTGAACCCCCACGTCCGTAAGGACACTAACACCTGAAGCTAGCGCGTCTACCAATTCCGCCACCTTCGCACAGTCATCTTACTTTTTTGATATCGCCTCGTTGGTGCGAGGGGGGGGACTTGAACCCCCACGTCC
>NZ_LNHZ01000005.1:0-37029 GCF_001463265.1 Citrobacter sp. 50677481 | reverse complement strand
CCCCATGCGAGAGTAGGGAACTGCCAGGCATCAAATTAAGCAGTAGACTGGTGTAAAAATCAGTGGTTGTAGAAAAATTCGGTGGAGCGGTAGTTCAGTTGGTTAGAATACCTGCCTGTCACGCAGGGGGTCGCGGGTTCGAGTCCCGTCCGTTCCGCCACCCTAATTAGGGGCGTAGTTCAATTGGTAGAGCACCGGTCTCCAAAACCGGGTGTTGGGAGTTCGAGTCTCTCCGCCCCTGCCATAAAATAATCCTTAGCATTTGCTAAGGATTTTTTTTGTTTGTAAAACAGTGAATTCACCATCCCTTCTTATCGGCATCCTTGCCTCATGATTGTTTTATTCTTCCAGTACGCCGGTTTTTAAAAGATCTCTGATCAGCGCATGTTTATCGCTATTCTGCAGCCATATGGCGTATAACGGACGCGATAGCGTTGCACTGTCGGCAACGGTATGCAAACCGCCTTTTTCCTTAGCCCATGCTGTGGGTAACCAGGTGCAACCATTCAACGCCGACAGTTGCTGTCTGGCCAGTTCGGCGGAACTGGTGGTTAGCACGGGTATTTCATCCGAGGCGATCAGACCCACTTCATGCTGCTGAAAGTCCGGACCCCACTCCAGCCGCAGATAATTCAACGCATCCTTTAGCGTAGAAGGGCGCGCGCAGTATAACGCCAGGGTGAAATGCCCAAGTAACTGACTACTGAATTCATCCATCTTCGGCGCTTCGGTCGTGATCAGCAGATCAAGCTGACGCTCATGTAACTGCTTGACCAGAGACTGGCGCTGGGCAATACGCGCTTCGAATTGCAGGCTGGTTTGCGGCTCTTGTGTCTGGTATAGCCGACCCAGCCAGTCATTGAGCATACACTCCCACAAAGAAGCGCTGGCACCGATAGAGAACTCATTATGCCTTGAGGTATGGGCGACTTCTTTGCGGGCCGCCTGCCACGTATTCATCAGCGTTTCGGCATAGGGTAAAAGCTTCTCCCCCGCTGCTGTTAAGCGGATATTGTTTCTGTGGCGTGTGAAAAGGTTCACGCCCAGCTGGTTTTCCAGCTGTCTGATGCGAAAGCTCACCGCCGACTGTGTCAGATAGAGTGCTTCCGCAGCCCGGCCAAAGTGGCGTGTCCGGCTCACTTCCAGGAAAGTTTTTAGCAATTCCGTATCCACAGTGCTCTCCGCAAAATTATTTGTCGTTATGATTTAAATGTTTTGTTTTACACTCTGTCAAGCGTAACTAATACTCCGCGCCATAAATAGCTCGGCCAAAGAATTAGGAGCGTGCAGGATGGCGGAAAGCTTTACGACGACTAATCGATATTTCGACAACAAATATTATCCACGCGGGTTCTCTCGTCATGGTGATTTCACCATCAAAGAGGCACAACTGCTTGAGCGTCATGGTTATGCCTTCAACGAGCTGGATCTTGGCAAGCGTGAGCCGGTTACCGAGGAAGAGAAACTCTTTGTGGCGGTATGCCGTGGTGAACGCGAGCCGGTGACCGAAGCGGAACGTGTATGGTCTAAATACATGTCGCGCATCAAGCGTCCAAAACGTTTCCACACCCTGTCAGGCGGTAAACCGCAGATGGAAGGGGCTGAAGACTACACTGAGTCTGATGACTAACGAAAAAAGGGCGTAAGCCCTTTTTTTACGTCAGGAGTTTCTGCAGATGAGCAAGCAACCTGTCTATGGCCCGGTAGCTCACTGCTTCCTGTAAATGCTGGCGAGTGATCCCTTCCGCCTGTTCGAGATCGGCAATGGTCCGGGAAACCTTCAACAAACGTTGCCACGCCCTGATAGACAACCCCAGATGGATGAGCGTTTCTTCCAGCCACTGCGAATCCTCGTTGTTCAACGGGCAATGCTGACGAATTTCTTTATTTTGCAAATGTGCGTTGAGTTTACCCTGGCGCCTGTACTGCCGTTCCTGCGCAGCGATGACCCGCTGCTTAACCGTAGCGCTACTTTCACCTTTGACTTCAGTCTGACTGAGCATACCTGCAGGTAGCAACGGGATCTCCAACGAAAGATCGAAGCGGTCGAGAAACGGTCCGGACAGCCGGCCAAGATAGCGCAGTGTTTGTTCTGGCGTACATCGATTGTGTTTTCCCTGATAATGTCCGGTAGGGCTGGGGTTCATTGCCGCAACCAATTGAAAACGCGCCGGATAGGCGATCTTAGCCCGCGTGCGCGAAAGGTGAATCTGCCCGGACTCTATCGGCTCACGTAACGCATCTAATGTGCGTCGTTCGAATTCGGGGAGTTCATCGAGAAAAAGTATGCCGTTATGCGCCAGAGAAATTTCACCGGGTCCGGGAATGGAGCCGCCACCGACCATTGCCGCCAGGGATGCGCTGTGATGTGGCGATCGAAAGGGGCGCTGTTTCCACTGCTTTTGCACACTGGTCGAATTAACCAGGCTAAGGATTGCCGCGCTTTCCAGCGCCTCTTTGTTACTTAGAGGTGGTAGTAATCCATTAAGCCGACTGGCAAGCATTGTTTTACCGGTGCCCGGAGGGCCAATAAGAAGCAGGTTGTGTCCACCTGCCGCCGTAATCTCCAGGCTGCGCTTACCTTGCTCCTGGCCAATAATATCGTTGAGATCGTCGTGAGTGGGCGAAGAACCCCATACGCTCGAGGAAGGGGGATCGAGCGGCTGCTTGCCTTCCAGAAATGCGCAGACTGCCTGCAGATGGTCGGCTATCAGACAGCCATCGCCGTCAATCAGTCCTACTTCGTCTTCATTCTCTTTTGCAACGATGATGCTTCTTCCTGCGCGTATCGCTTCGGTAGCGCTGGAGATGGCGCCAGGAACGCCACGTAGCGCGCCTGTAAGCGCTAATTCGCCCACTAACTCATATTGATCAAGCCTATGGGTCTTAAGCTGCTCAGAAGCCACCAGAAGCGCAACGGCGATAGGTAAATCATATCGCCCTCCCTCCTTGGGGAGATCGGCAGGGGCAAGATTAATCGTGATTTTCTTAGCCGGGAATTCATACCCGCTATTGATAATAGCGCTACGAACCCGATCCCGGGCCTCCTTTACGGTGGTTTCCGGTAGCCCCACCAGCGTCAGGCCTGGGAGTCCGTTACTGATATGGACTTCGATTGTGATAGCCGGCGCGTTAACGCCGAGCGCAGCTCGCGTATGAACAATTGACAGTGACATAGCCCCTCCAGAGGCCATGATTATGGCCTACGCGTTAGGGTGAATGTTGTGTAATTTTGCGTTTTTTCGAGGATGATTCCGATATTTTTACTGAATTTGAAAGCATAAAACCGTATTCCGGAAGACTGCTCGCAAAAGGCGATCAGACAGGTATGTTGCACAACGGAAACAGCGAGTTACCCGTGCAAGGTGAATTTTTTTCAAATATTACTTTTTGTATAAAAAACAACGACGTTACGTTAAACCATCAGCCGCGGCGGAAAAAACAAACCAAAAAAATCTTGTGCAATCGGCAAAATCTATGGTAACTCTTTAGGCATTCCTTCGAACAAGATGCAAGAATCGACAAAAATGACAGCCCTTCTACGAGTGATTAGCCTGGTCGTGATTAGCGTGGTGGTGATTATTATCCCACCGTGCGGGGCTGCACTTGGACGAGGAAAGGCTTAGAAATCAAGCCTTAACGAACTAAGACCCCCGCACCGAAAGGTCCGGGGGTTTTTTTTGACCTTAAAACTACCATCGAGGAGCAGACAATGAATAACAGCATAAAATTCTGTTTCTCAGGATTTACGGCGGGGAACTAACTATGAATGGAGCACAGTGGGTGGTACATGCGTTGCGTGCGCAGGGTGTCGAGACCGTTTTCGGCTATCCCGGTGGCGCAATTATGCCGGTCTACGATGCGTTGTATGACGGTGGCGTGGAGCACCTGTTGTGCCGCCATGAGCAGGGTGCTGCGATGGCCGCTATTGGCTACGCCCGCGCTACAGGTAAAACCGGAGTCTGTATCGCCACTTCCGGTCCGGGGGCGACTAACCTGATCACCGGCCTGGCGGATGCGCTGCTGGATTCCGTTCCGGTAGTGGCTATCACGGGGCAGGTTTCTGCGCCGTTCATCGGTACTGATGCATTTCAGGAAGTGGATGTATTAGGTCTTTCGCTGGCCTGCACCAAACACAGTTTCCTGGTGCAGTCGCTGGAAGAATTGCCACGCATCATGGCAGAGGCGTTTGACGTCGCCCGTTCCGGCCGTCCCGGTCCTGTACTGGTCGATATCCCGAAAGATATCCAGTTAGCCAGCGGTGCGCTGGAACCATATTTCACCACCGTTGAAAGCGAAGCGGCTTTCCCCCATGCAGAAGTTGAACAGGCTCGCGCTATGTTGGCGCAGGCGCAAAAACCTATGTTGTACGTCGGCGGCGGCGTAGGAATGGCGCAGGCGGTACCGGCGCTGCGTGAGTTTCTGGCGACAACACAAATGCCCGTTACCTGTACGCTGAAAGGGTTGGGCGCCGTGGAGGCTGACTATCCGTACTATCTGGGGATGCTTGGTATGCATGGCACCAAAGCGGCAAATTTCGCGGTACAGGAGTGCGACTTACTGATTGCGATCGGCGCACGTTTTGATGACCGGGTGACTGGCAAATTAAACACTTTCGCGCCGCACGCCAGTGTGATCCATATGGATATCGACCCGGCTGAGTTGAACAAACTGCGCCAGGCCCACGTTGCGCTGCAGGGTGATTTAAATGCCCTTCTGCCTGCATTACAGCAACCGGTAAATATCGATGCGTGGCGCCAGCGTAACGCGGAACTGCGAGCGGAACACGGCTGGCGCTACGACCATCCGGGCGATGCCATTTACGCGCCGCTGCTGTTGAAGCAGTTGTCCGAACGTAAACCGGCAAACTGCGTGGTGACAACCGATGTCGGCCAGCACCAGATGTGGTCAGCGCAACACATGACTTATACCCGTCCGGAGAATTTCATCACCTCCAGCGGATTAGGCACCATGGGGTTTGGCTTACCGGCTGCGGTGGGCGCACAGGTTGCGCGGCCCAACGATACCGTAATCTGTATCTCCGGTGATGGCTCCTTCATGATGAACGTTCAGGAGTTAGGCACCGTAAAACGCAAGCAGTTACCGTTGAAGATGGTATTACTGGATAACCAACGGTTAGGGATGGTTCGACAATGGCAACAACTGTTTTTTGCAGAACGATATAGCGAAACCACTCTGACTGATAACCCCGATTTCCTTATGTTAGCCAGCGCTTTCGGCATCCCTGGCCAACACATCACCCGTAAAGACCAGGTTGAAGCGGCACTCGACACCCTGCTGAACAGCGAGGGGCCATACCTGCTTCATGTCTCAATCAATGAACTTGAGAATGTCTGGCCTCTGGTGCCGCCTGGCGCCAGCAACTCTGAAATGCTGGAGAAAACATTATGATGCAACATCAGGTCGCCGTTGAAGCGCGCTTTAATCCCGAAACGTTAGAACGCGTATTGCGCGTGGTCCGTCATCGCGGATTTCAGGTATGCGCCATGAATATGGAAGCCGCCAGCGATGCGCAAAACATCAATATCGAATTAACCGTTGCCAGTCCTCGGTCGGTCGACTTACTGTTTAGTCAGTTAACAAAACTGGTAGACGTTGCACATGTTGCCATCTGCCAGAGCACAACCACATCACAACAAATCCGTGCTTGAGCGCGACAGGAAGAAAAAAATGACGACAAAAAAAGCTGATTACATTTGGTTCAATGGGGAGATGGTTCGTTGGGAGGACGCGAAAGTCCACGTGATGTCCCACGCGCTGCATTACGGTACGTCCGTGTTTGAAGGTATCCGTTGCTACGACTCTCACAAAGGACCGGTGGTGTTCCGTCATCGTGAACACATGCAGCGTCTGCATGACTCAGCCAAAATTTATCGTTTCCCGGTTTCGCAAAGCGTGGACGAATTGATGGAAGCCTGTCGCGACGTGATCCGTAAAAACAACCTGACCAGCGCCTACATACGTCCGCTGGTGTTTGTCGGTGATGTTGGCATGGGCGTGAACCCACCTCCGGGATACAACACCGACGTGATCATCGCAGCGTTCCCATGGGGCGCATACCTGGGCGCCGAAGCCCTGGAACAGGGGATCGATGCGATGGTGTCGTCCTGGAATCGCGCAGCGCCAAATACCATTCCGACGGCGGCGAAAGCGGGCGGCAACTATCTTTCCTCTCTGCTGGTGGGCAGCGAAGCCCGCCGCCATGGGTATCAGGAAGGTATCGCCCTGGACGTGAATGGCTATATCTCCGAAGGCGCAGGCGAAAACCTGTTTGAAGTGAAAGATGGCGTGCTGTTCACGCCGCCGTTTACCTCTTCCGCGCTGCCGGGTATCACCCGCGACGCGATCATCAAACTGGCGAAAGACCTCGGTATCGAAGTGCGCGAGCAGGTCCTGTCCCGTGAATCCCTGTATCTGGCTGACGAAGTGTTTATGTCAGGTACCGCGGCGGAAATCACCCCGGTGCGCAGCGTTGACGGAATCCAGGTAGGCGAAGGCCGCTGCGGTCCGGTCACGAAGCGCATTCAGCAAGCCTTCTTCGGTCTCTTCACCGGTGAAACGGAAGATAAATACGGCTGGTTGGATCAGGTTAATCACTAAGAATAAAAAATGGGACGGCACGCACCGTCCCATTTCACAGACAGACACTGGGAGTAAAAAGTATGCCTAAGTACCGTTCCGCCACCACCACTCATGGCCGCAATATGGCGGGAGCCCGCGCGCTGTGGCGCGCCACTGGAATGACCGATGACGATTTTGGTAAGCCGATCATTGCGGTCGTGAACTCGTTTACCCAGTTCGTGCCGGGGCACGTGCACCTGCGCGATCTCGGTAAACTGGTTGCCGAACAGATAGAAGCCGCAGGTGGCGTGGCGAAAGAGTTCAACACCATCGCCGTGGATGATGGTATCGCCATGGGCCACGGAGGGATGCTTTATTCGCTGCCGTCCCGCGAATTGATCGCCGATTCAGTCGAGTACATGGTGAACGCCCACTGCGCTGATGCGATGGTTTGTATCTCCAACTGCGACAAAATCACCCCCGGAATGCTTATGGCCTCATTGCGCCTGAACATTCCGGTGATCTTTGTTTCCGGCGGTCCGATGGAAGCCGGGAAAACCAAACTGTCCGATCAGATCATCAAACTCGATCTGGTCGACGCGATGATCCAGGGCGCAGACCCGAAAGTCTCTGACGACCAAAGCAATCAGGTTGAACGCTCTGCCTGCCCGACCTGTGGTTCCTGTTCCGGAATGTTCACCGCCAACTCCATGAACTGCCTGACCGAAGCGCTGGGCCTCTCTCAGCCGGGCAACGGTTCGCTGTTGGCGACCCACGCTGACCGTAAACAGCTGTTCCTTAACGCCGGCAAACGCATCGTTGAGCTGACGAAACGCTACTACGAGCAGGACGACGCCAGCGCGCTGCCGCGCAACATCGCCAGCAAGGCAGCATTCGAAAACGCCATGACGCTGGATATCGCCATGGGCGGTTCAACCAATACTGTTCTGCACCTGCTGGCCGCCGCGCAGGAAGCGGAGATTGACTTCACCATGAGCGATATCGACAAGCTGTCCCGCAAAGTGCCGCAATTGTGCAAGGTGGCGCCAAGCACCCAAAAGTATCACATGGAAGATGTCCACCGTGCGGGGGGCGTGCTGGGGATCCTCGGCGAACTGGATCGTGCGGGGTTGCTGAACCGTGACGTGAAAAACGTACTGGGGCTGACGCTGCCGCAAACGCTTGAGCAGTACGACGTGATGGTGACGCAGGATGAGGCCGTGAAGCAGATGTTCCGTGCCGGTCCGGCTGGCATTCGCACCACCAAAGCATTCTCGCAGGACTGTCGTTGGGAGACACTGGACGACGATCGCGCGGGAGGTTGTATCCGCTCGCTGGAACATGCCTACAGCAAAGACGGCGGTCTGGCGGTACTGTACGGTAACTTCGCGGAAAACGGCTGCATCGTAAAAACCGCAGGCGTGGATGACAGCATCCTGACTTTCACCGGCCCGGCGAAAGTCTACGAAAGCCAGGACGACGCGGTAGAAGCCATTCTCGGCGGCAAAGTGGTGGAAGGCGACGTTGTGGTGATCCGCTACGAAGGGCCGAAAGGCGGTCCGGGAATGCAGGAAATGCTCTACCCAACCAGCTTCCTGAAATCCATGGGCCTCGGCAAAGCCTGTGCGCTGATCACTGATGGTCGTTTCTCTGGCGGGACCTCTGGTCTCTCCATCGGCCACGTTTCCCCTGAAGCGGCAAGCGGCGGCAATATTGGCCTGATTGAAGATGGCGATCTGATCGCCATTGATATCCCTAACCGTGGCATTCAGTTGCAGGTGAGCGACGCCGAACTGGCGGCGCGCCGTGAAGCGCAGGAAGCGCGCGGTGACAAAGCCTGGACGCCGAAAAACCGTCAGCGTCAGGTATCGTTTGCCCTGCGCGCCTACGCCAGCCTCGCGACCAGCGCAGACAAAGGCGCGGTGCGCGACAAATCCAAACTTGGGGGCTAATGATGGCCGAGTCACAACCCTTATCAGCCGCCCCCGAGGGGGCGGAATATCTCCGGGCGGTGCTGCGCGCGCCGGTTTATGAAGCGGCGCAGGTCACGCCTCTGCAAAAAATGGAAAAACTCTCCTCGCGCCTCGACAACGTCATCCTGGTGAAGCGCGAAGACCGCCAGCCGGTGCACAGCTTTAAGCTGCGCGGCGCTTACGCGATGATGGCGGGCTTAACCGAGGACCAAAAAGCGCGCGGTGTGATCACCGCGTCGGCGGGCAATCATGCGCAGGGCGTGGCGTTTTCCTCTGCGCGTCTGGGCGTGAAGGCGCTGATTGTCATGCCGGTTGCGACTGCTGATATCAAAGTGGATGCGGTGCGCGGTTTTGGCGGAGAAGTCCTGCTACACGGCGCGAATTTTGATGAGGCGAAAGCCAAAGCGATCGAACTGGCGCAGCAGCAGGGCTTTACCTGGGTGCCGCCGTTCGACCACCCGATGGTGATTGCCGGGCAGGGAACGCTGGCCCTTGAACTGCTCCAGCAGGACGCTCACCTTGATCGCGTGTTCGTGCCGGTGGGCGGCGGCGGCCTGGCGGCAGGTGTGGCGGTGCTGATCAAACAGCTGATGCCGCAGATCAAGGTCATTGCCGTTGAAGCGGAAGACTCCGCGTGCCTGAAAGCGGCGCTTGATGCCGGGCATCCGGTCGATCTTCCGCGTGTGGGGCTGTTTGCCGAGGGCGTGGCGGTCAAACGCATCGGCGATGAAACCTTCCGTCTGTGCCAGGAGTATCTTGACGATATTATCACGGTTGATAGCGATGCTATCTGCGCGGCGATGAAAGATCTGTTCGAGGACGTGCGTGCGGTGGCGGAACCGTCCGGCGCGCTGGCGCTGGCGGGCATGAAAAAATATATCGCCCAGCACAACATTCGCGGCGAACGTCTGGCGCACGTGCTGTCTGGCGCTAACGTTAACTTCCACGGCCTGCGCTACGTTTCCGAGCGCTGTGAGCTGGGTGAACAGCGTGAAGCCTTGCTGGCGGTGACCATTCCGGAAGAGAAGGGCAGCTTTCTGAAATTTTGCCAGCTGCTCGGCGGTCGTTCGGTAACGGAATTTAACTACCGTTTTGCCGATGCCAAAGATGCCTGCATTTTTGTCGGCGTGCGTTTAAGCCGCGGTCTGGAAGAGCGCAAAGAGATCCTGAATTTGCTGAATGACGGCGGCTACAGCGTGGTCGATCTCTCTGACGACGAGATGGCGAAGCTCCATGTGCGCTATATGGTCGGCGGGCGTCCATCTAAGCCGCTGAAAGAACGACTTTACAGCTTCGAGTTTCCGGAATCTCCCGGCGCCTTGCTGAAGTTTTTGTATACGCTCGGCACCCACTGGAACATCTCTTTGTTCCATTACCGCAGCCATGGCACCGACTACGGGCGCGTGCTGGCAGCCTTCGAACTGGGCGATCACGAGCCGGATTTCGAAACTCGCCTGAACGAACTGGGCTATGAGTGTCACGACGAAACTCAAAACCCGGCGTTCCGTTTCTTCCTGGCGGGCTAGTGGTTCGGCAATATCTTCCAGAACGCGTCAATCAGCGGCTCATGCAGCCGCTTTTTCGTTGCGCACACCCCCAACTCAAACGGGGTTTTTTCGTCGCTACGCTCTAAAATCATCACGCGATTGCGTACCGGTTCAGGACTGTTTTCCAGCACCACTTCCGGCAGCAGCGCCACGCCGCAGCCGAGCGCGACCATCGACACCATCGCTTCATGCCCGCCGACGGTTGCGTAAATCATGGGGTTACTGATTTTATGGCGGCGAAACCACAGCTCAATGCGGCGGCGCACTGGCCCCTGGTCAGCCATGATGAACGGCACTGTCGACCAGTCGGGTTTTTCCACCGCGACCTGACTGCGTACCGGGCAGGGTAACGCCGGGGCGATCAGCACCACCGCCAGATTCTCCAGCATCGAGAATGCCACTGCGCCGGGCAGCGTTTCGGGTTTCCCGGCAATGGCGAGATCCGCTTCGCCCGTCACCACCTTTTCCATCGCGTCGGCGGCGTCGCCCGTGGTGAGTTTAATTTCCACCGAGGGGTGCTCCGCGCGAAAGCGATCGAGAACAGGCGGCAAATGACTGTAAGCGGCGGTCACGGAGCAGAAAATATGCAGCTCGCCGGAGAGCGACGGTCCCTGCTGATCGAGCGTGTGCCGCAGTTGCTGATACTGCAATAAGGTCTGTTGGGCAAAGACCCGTAGCTCTTCGCCCGCTTCCGTGAGCGTGACGGTGCGGTTGTCGCGCACGAACAGCGGCTGGCCAAGGTCTTCCTCAAGGCGCTGTATCTGTCGGGAAAGCGTGGACGGGCTGACGTGCATCGCCCGGGCGCTGCGGCCAAAGTGACGGCTTTCCGCCAGATGCAGGAACATTTTCAAATCGCGTAAATCCACCGATTCCACTCCCTCTTTTTACATTGCAAAAATTGCAACATGACGTTGTGAATATATCAATTTCCGCAATAAATTTCCTGTTGTAATGTGGGTACATTCTCGCTGAAACGCGAACCGAACAATAAGACACACAACATCACGAGGTATCACCCATGGCTAACTACTTTAATACACTGAACCTGCGCCAGCAGTTGGCGCAGCTGGGCAAATGCCGCTTTATGGGCCGCGACGAATTTGCCGATGGCGCGAGCTACCTTCAGGGTAAAAAAGTGGTCATCGTCGGCTGTGGCGCGCAGGGTCTGAACCAGGGCCTGAATATGCGTGACTCCGGTTTGGATATCTCTTACGCCCTGCGCAAAGAAGCAATTGCCGAAAAGCGTGCGTCCTGGCGTAAAGCGACCGAAAACGGCTTTAAAGTGGGTACCTACGAAGAGCTGATCCCGCAGGCGGACCTGGTGGTAAACCTGACGCCAGACAAGCAGCACTCTGACGTGGTGCGTTCCGTACAGCCGCTGATGAAAGACGGCGCCGCGCTGGGTTACTCTCACGGCTTTAACATTGTTGAAGTGGGCGAGCAGATCCGTAAAGACATCACCGTGGTGATGGTGGCGCCGAAGTGCCCGGGTACGGAAGTACGCGAAGAGTACAAGCGTGGCTTCGGCGTGCCGACCCTGATCGCGGTTCACCCGGAAAACGATCCGAAAGGCGAAGGCATGGCGATTGCCAAAGCATGGGCGGCAGCGACCGGTGGCCACCGCGCGGGCGTGCTGGAATCGTCCTTCGTTGCGGAAGTGAAATCTGACCTGATGGGTGAGCAGACCATTCTGTGCGGCATGCTGCAGGCGGGTTCTCTGCTGTGCTTCGACAAGCTGGTGGAAGAAGGCACCGACCCGGCATACGCGGAAAAACTGATTCAGTTCGGCTGGGAAACCATCACCGAAGCGCTGAAGCAGGGCGGCATTACGCTGATGATGGACCGCCTGTCTAATCCGGCGAAACTGCGTGCTTACGCGCTGTCCGAACAGCTGAAAACCATCATGGCGCCGCTGTTCCAGAAACACATGGACGACATCATCTCCGGCGAGTTCTCCTCCGGCATGATGGCGGACTGGGCGAACGACGATAAGAAACTGCTGACCTGGCGTGAAGAAACCGGTAAAACCGCGTTTGAAACGGCGCCGCAGTATGAAGGCAAAATCAGCGAGCAGGAGTACTTCGATAAAGGCGTACTGATGATCGCGATGGTGAAAGCGGGCGTTGAGCTGGCGTTCGAAACCATGGTGGATTCCGGCATCATCGAAGAGTCTGCGTACTACGAATCCCTGCACGAACTGCCGCTGATTGCGAACACCATCGCCCGTAAGCGTCTGTACGAAATGAACGTGGTTATCTCTGATACCGCCGAGTACGGCAACTACCTGTTCTCTTACGCCTGCGTACCGCTGCTGAAAGAGTTCATGACCACCCTGCAGCCGGGCGATCTGGGCAAAGCGATTGCGGAAGGAGCGGTAGACAACGCGCAACTGCGCGATGTGAACGAGGCGATTCGCGGCCATGCTATCGAGCAGGTAGGTAAGAAACTGCGCGGCTATATGACCGATATGAAGCGTATCGCTGTCGCTGGCTAATTCCGCGTTGCCAGCATCCGGCAAAGATAAAAAACCCGGTGTTTGAAGACACCGGGTTTTTTGTTAGTTACGGTACAGCACCTTAATGATGTGGTAGCCGAACTGGGTGTGCAGCGGACCGGTTGGTTCCAGTACCGGGCAGGAAAAGACCACTTTATCGAATGCCGGAACCATCTGGCCCTGACGGAATTCGCCCAGGTCGCCGCCGCGTTTGCCAGACGGACAGATTGAGTGTTTCTTCGCCAGTTTGCCGAAGTCGGCGCCGTTTTTAATCTGCTCAAGAAGATCCAGCGCCAGTTTTTCTTCTTTAACAAGAATATGCAGTGCTGCTGCTGTTTTTGCCATGATCGTGCCTTGCGTGGGATGAGTGAAGCGGGCGATTTTAGCACGGGGCTGGTGAGAAAGAATATCCAGGCCAGCTACTGCTTGCTGGCCTGGCTGAAGATTAGCGCATCTGCTGCTGTGATAATTTCCAGACGCTGGCAATATTGCGTGCCGAAACGCGCAGGTTGTATTCCGCATCCTGTAGCGCTTCCGGCAGCGTGGCGATTCGCGTCAGCACGGAGAACACCGCGTCCAGCCCGTGCTGATGCACAATCTGGTGATCGGTCGTTAAGCCGCCCGCCAGCGCGATCACCGGTTTCTGATACCGCTTAGCGCAGCGTGCGACGCCAATCGGCGTTTTACCGCTGATGCTCTGGCTATCAAGACGACCTTCACCGGTGATCACCAGGCTGGCATCCGCGACCAGGCTATCGAGATGCAGCGCGTCAATAACAATCTCCACGCCCGGCTTTAACTCCGCGTTCAGTATCCCTAACAGCGCCGCGCCCATGCCGCCTGCGGCGCCTGCGCCAGGCGTCGTCATCACGTTTCGTCCGGTTGCGTCCTGAAGCCGTTTACCAAAGTTGGCCAGCGCAGCGTCTAAGGAGGCAACCATTTCCGGCGTTGCCCCTTTTTGCGGACCGAAGATGGCTGACGCTCCTGTTGCGCCACAGAGTGGATTGTTAACGTCGCAGGCGACGGTGACAGAAACGTTTTTCAGTCGAGCGTCGCAGCCTGAGGCATCGATGATGGCCAGGTCGCTTAGCGCGCCGCCGCCGAAAGGAAGCGATTTCCCGTTTGTATCAAGCAGCGCCACACCAAGTGCCTGTAGCATACCTGCGCCGCCGTCATTGGTGGCGCTACCGCCAATCCCGAGAATAATGCGCTCAACGCCGTGGTCCAGCGCGGCAAGGATCAGTTCACCGGTGCCATAGCTGGTGGTGAGCATAGGGTTACGGCGTTCTGGCGGGACATGATGCAGTCCGGATGCGGAGGCCATTTCAACGATTGCCGTTTTCCCATCTCCCAGCATACCCCAGCGCGCCTGTACTGGCGTCCCCAGCGGTCCGGTCACATTCTGGAACAGATAATGGCCTTCGGTTGCTTCAACCATTGACTCGACGGTACCTTCGCCGCCGTCTGCCATCGGCAATTTGACATACTCGGCCTCGGGATAAATTTCACGAAATCCCTGCTCGATAGCGGTAGCCACCTGCATGGCCGATAAACTTTCTTTAAATGAATCTGGTGCAATGACTATTTTCATCGTGTCCTTACCCGGCAAGTCCGAAGACGCCAAACATCAGTGTGGAAATCAGGGCGATAACAAAACCGACAAGGGTTTCATAAGGCAGCAGTTTTAACCGTTCGTGGATCGGCATGCCGACACTGCCGCCCGTGGCGTGGAAGAAGCTGCCGTGGGGCAGGTGATCCAGTACGGTTGCGCCAGCGTGAATCATGGCGGCACCGGCAAGGGCTGATACGCCAAGACCCAGTAGCGTCTGGCTGAATACCCCGGCGGCAACGGCGGTTCCCGCCGTGGTGGACGCTGTTGCCATAGACATGATCGCGCCGGAAATAGGGGCCAGCAGATAAGAAGGCAGGCCGGAAGAGGTCAGCCCATGAATGAGCACATCTTTCAGTTCCGAGTTGGCGATAATCCCGGCGAGCGTACCGGTACCGAGCAGCATGATGGCTACCGGCGCCATGCGCGTAAGCCCGGACATCATAAAGGCGTTACTTTGCTTAAACCTGCCCATCAGGATCGCACCGGCTAACCCACCAACGGGCAGGGCAATCAGCGGATCGATGGCGATACCCGCAACAGGTCGTAGCGCCAGCAGCACAATGGCGACGAGCGGCGCGCTGATAGCGGCAAGAAATCCCGGCTGCTTGCCGTGGTTGTCGTGTGAAATCACTTCGTCGGGCATCACCATCAAGCCTTTCTGGCTGAGACGTTTTGCCAGGAAATAAGCCACGATCAGGCCGAACAGACCGGGGATTATCCCGGCCATCATCACGGAGGTGAGGGGAACATGAAAGGCGTCCGACGCGGCGATGGCATTGGGGTTAGGCGACATCACATTACCCGCTTTACCGCCGCCAATCATCGCCAGCAGAATGGCGAGTTTCGACAAACCGGCACGACGGGCAATAGACAGGGCAATCGGTGCAACGGTGATAACCGCCACGTCGATAAATACGCCGACGGCGGTCAGAATCATCGTCGCAATGGCTAAGGCTAAAAGCGCCCGGCTTTCGCCCACTTTTTTCACTACCGTTTCAGCGATGGTGTTTGCCGCGCCGGATTCAATTAACACGCCGGCCAGTACACCTGCCGCGAGAATGCGCAGCACGGCATTGGTAATGCCTTGCGCGCCGGTGACCATTAGCGTCACGGTTTGCACCAGATCGGCGCCGCCGACCAGACCGCCTACCAGTGCGCCGACCATCATGCCGTAAGCCGGCGAGACTTTGCGTAAAATTAAAACGATCGCCACCACGAGTGCGATGATGGCGCCAGTTGCTGTTATTGAAACCATCTTCTGCTTTCTCCATGAAAATAACAGGGGGCAGTATGGAGAAAGCAGCCGCGTTAGACTTGTGTGTATCGGCTAAAAATACGGCGCCAGACGGCGAAAAATTTGGAGGAAAATACAGTTCAGCGCTGTAACTCCATGCCGATATACAACCAGAGTAACTGCTTTAAGTTATTGATTTGTATTCCTGTAATATCTTCCACTCGCTGCAGTCGATAGCGTAATGTATTGACATGAATATGCAGGCTGGTCGCTGTTTGCGAAAGATCACAATTATGCTCAAAATAATGCTGTAGCGTTTTTTGCAGAACGCCTTTGGTGTCCTGGGTAACCAGATCGCGCCACATTTTGGATAATTCTTCCGCTTGCCAGGTACCGGAAAGCCCGCCCAATAATGACGCCAGCGCATAGTCGTCATGAAAGATGAACTGATGCTTCAACTTCAGTCTTTTCGCCATGGCCTGGGTGGATTTCGCGGTCTGAAAAGAGCGACGCAGGCCGTTTTCTCCGGTGAAATAGCCGCCGACGATCAGTCGGGAAAAACCACAGGACTGTGCGTAATGTTTAAATCTCTGCAGATCGCTTAGTTCCAACGATTTATGCCAGACGCCGTTTTTTAGCGCGATAGGTTTTAAGATTATCAGCTCATTAAAGTCGGAAAACGTGACCAAATGGTCGCGGGCGCGATATTCAAAATACTCCATCAGATTACGCAGCGCGTCGCGATCCGGTTGTTGCAGTTCCATAATCACCACCACCCGCGGAAGCTGGAGATTAATTCCCAACCATGAGACCACCGCGTTCAGCGAGTCCGGCGGCGGATCGCGCAAAATCAGCTGATTAATCAGCTCTTCGCGGTAACGCTTATCCCACTGTTTTTGCTCAAGGAGCGCCATTTGTTCGATGATTAATTCCGAAGCCATCTTCACCAACTGCGCATATGCCTTCACTTCACCAGGCTCGCCGGTAATGCCCAGTACGCCAATCAGCTGGTCGCGAAAATTAATCGGTAAATTGATGCCGGGCTTAACGCCTTTAAGCTTATTGGCGGTCGCGGAATCAATTTCGACGACCCGGTTTTCGGTCAATGCGAGTACGGCGCCTTCATGGCGTTGATGTAAACGTGAGGCTTCCCCGGAAGCAATGATCATCCCATGCTCGTTCATCACATTTACCGAGTACGGAATTATCCCCATTGTGCGTTGAACTATCTGGCGTGCGGTAGAGTCTTGCAGGTAATAATTAGCGTGAATCTTGTTCATTTTATGCTCAGCATGAAAGGCGGGCGCAATATGTGGCCCATATCCGATCTATTAGCGTATCCAGTGGTGAAATGTTTCGGGTGAACAGACAAAGAAAGCGGGCAGTACGGCCTCTTTTTTGTCGGTTTATACAAATAAAAATGCCCCAGAAAGCTTGTATCCTCTGTTTTCCCTTTAAACTCAAATAATTAATTCTGTTTCTGTTCGCCTGTTCCGTCTTTTTTTTCGATGTGATCGACGTAGGATATTGTTCGGAAATTAATCATTTCTTGCACGCCAGCGCCGTGTTCTTTTCTTTCAGGCGGCCTCCGTACGTACAGTCACGGAAAGCTCAATCTCTGCCTCGCTTTCTGCTACAATCCCTCCCCCGTTCGAAGATTGAGCAACATTCCCATGCGTTTAAACCCCGGCCAACAACACGCTGTCGAATTCGTCACCGGACCTTGCCTGGTGCTGGCGGGGGCGGGTTCCGGTAAGACACGCGTTATCACCAACAAAATCGCCCATTTGATACGTGGCTGCGGTTACCAGGCGCGACACATCGCTGCGGTGACCTTTACCAACAAGGCGGCGCGCGAAATGAAAGAACGTGTCGGGCAGACGCTGGGGCGTAAAGAAGCGCGTGGGCTGATGATCTCCACCTTCCATACGCTGGGGCTGGAGGTGATAAAACGCGAATACGCCGCGCTGGGAATGAAATCCAATTTCTCGCTGTTTGACGACACCGATCAGGTCGCCTTGCTGAAAGAGCTGACGGAAGGGTTGATTGACGATGACAAAGTGGTGCTGCAACAGCTGATCGCGACGATCTCAAACTGGAAGAACGATCTCAAAACGCCAGCCCAGGCGGCAGCAAGTGCGAAAGGCGAACGCGATCGCATTTTTGCGCACTGCTATGGCCTGTACGATGCGCACCTGAAAGCCTGTAACGTTCTCGACTTTGACGATCTGATTTTACTGCCAACACTGCTGCTGCAGCGTAATGAGGAAGTGCGCGAGCGCTGGCAGAACAAGATCCGCTATCTGCTGGTGGACGAGTATCAGGATACCAACACCAGCCAGTACGAGCTGGTCAAGCTGCTGGTGGGGAACCGCGCGCGCTTTACCGTCGTGGGTGATGACGACCAGTCGATCTACTCCTGGCGCGGTGCGCGACCTCAAAACCTGGTGCTGTTGAGCCAGGATTTTCCGGCGCTGCAGGTTATCAAGCTGGAGCAGAACTACCGTTCTTCCGGGCGGATCCTGAAAGCAGCAAATATTCTTATTGCCAATAATCCGCACGTCTTTGAAAAGCGGCTCTTTTCGGAGCTGGGATATGGCGCGGAGCTGAAAGTGCTTAGCGCAAACAACGAAGAGCATGAGGCCGAGCGTGTAACCGGCGAACTGATCGCCCATCACTTCGTGAATAAAACGGAATACAAGGATTACGCCATTCTGTATCGCGGTAATCATCAGTCGCGGGTGTTTGAAAAATACCTCATGCAGAACCGTATTCCGTATAAAATCTCCGGCGGCACCTCGTTCTTCTCTCGCCCGGAGATCAAAGATCTGCTGGCCTATCTTCGGGTGCTGACCAATCCGGATGATGACAGCGCTTTCCTGCGCATCGTGAATACGCCAAAACGCGAAATCGGACCGGCTACGCTGCAAAAGCTGGGCGAGTGGGCTATGACCCGCAATAAAAGCCTGTTTACCGCCAGCTTTGATCTGGGCCTGAGCCAGACGCTTACCGGGCGCGGCTACGATTCGTTGACCCGATTTACCCACTGGCTGGGTGAAATCCAGCGTCTGGCCGAGCGCGAACCCATTGCCGCCGTACGCGATCTGATTCACGGCATTGATTATGAATCCTGGCTGTACGAAACCTCGCCCAGCCCGAAAGCGGCCGAAATGCGCATGAAAAACGTCAACCAGCTGTTTAGCTGGATGACTGAAATGCTGGAAGGCAGCGAATTGGATGAGCCGATGACGCTGACCCAGGTGGTGACACGCTTTACGCTGCGCGACATGATGGAGCGCGGTGAAAGCGAAGAAGAACTGGATCAGGTTCAACTGATGACGCTTCACGCCTCGAAAGGTCTGGAGTTTCCGTATGTGTTTATGGTGGGAATGGAAGAGGGGTTTCTGCCGCATCAAAGCAGCATCGATGAAGACAATATTGATGAAGAACGCCGTCTGGCCTACGTAGGCATAACCCGCGCGCAAAAAGAACTGATCTTCACCCTCTGTAAAGAGCGCCGTCAGTACGGCGAGCTGGTACGCCCGGAGCCGAGCCGTTTCCTGCTGGAATTACCGCAGGACGATCTGATCTGGGAGCAGGAACGCAAAGTGGTAAGTGCAGAAGAACGCATGCAGAAAGGGCAAAGCCATCTGGCGAACCTGAAAGCAATGATGGCGGCAAAGAAAGCGAAGTTATAGGCCGGATTCGCGAAGCGTCATCCGGCAAAATCACGATGACTGAACATCTAAAGGCCAGTGAACATAGCTTTGCCACTGGCTTTCCTGCGCAATCAACTCATTTCCCAGCGGATGCTGTTCCAGCCACCCTTTCGGTAGCGTAATCGTCAGTATCTCATTTGTCGCCTGCAGGGCGATCGACGGCAGCAGATCGTCACGACGGCGGCTGGCGAAAATAATCGCCAGTCTTAGCAGACGACAAAGGTGCTCAGCCACGCGCGGCGGCACGGCGTTTTGCTGGTGCAGCGAGGAAAGATCAACCGGGTTGGTCTGGTTCAATAACAGCGTGGCGAGCAGTTTTTTCTGCGCGGGGGTGAATCCAGGCAGGTCCAGATTGCGCACCAGATACGCCGCGTGCTGAGGCGCTTGTTTGAAATCTACGCTCAGGCCGATTTCATGCAGCATGCAGGCGCTGATCAACAGTTCGCGGCTGATCGGCTCAAGGTGCCATTCATGTTCTACTTGTTCGACGAAATTCTCCGCCAGTCTGGCAACGCGGTTCGCTTGTTCGGTATCGACCATAAACCGACGCTGGACGTTACGCAGCGTACGGCTACGAATATCCTGATCGACTGCAAGATGCAGCATACCGTACACCAGCCCTTCGCGCAGCGCGCCGCCGGCCAGGGTCATGCCCTGAATATTCAGTTCGGTAAAAATGGCGATGAGAATGGCCAACCCGCTGGGGAATACCAGTGCGCGTTCAAGGGTTAAGCCCTCAATTTCCAGTTCTTCCAGACGGCCACAGTGAATCGCCCGCTGTTTCAACTGCTGGAGTTTCGACAGCGTAATGCGCTCATCCATGCCCTGCGCCATCATGATTTCCTGAAGCGCCTGCACGGTGCCGGATGCACCAACGCACACTTTCCAGCCGTGGTAGCGAAGTTCATCGGCTACCGGACGCAGCACGTCTCGCGCGGCTTTTTCCGCTTCGTCGAAATTTTCCTGCGCCAGATTACGGTCGGTGAAATAGCGCTCAAGCCAGGTGACGCAGCCCATCGACAGACTAAACAGCGACGTGGTTTGTGCGCCCGTGCCGGTAACCAGTTCAGTGCTCGCGCCGCCGATGTCGACAACCAGTCGCTGATCCGCGCCGCCGGTGGTATGCGCCACGCCCTGATAAATCAGGCGCGCTTCTTCTTCGCCGCTGATGACCTGTACCGGGCAACCGAGGATCTCTTGCGCTTTAGCGATAAATTCATCGGCATTCACCGCTATGCGTAGCGTTGCGGTCGCAACCACGCGGATTTGCGGCTGGGGAATATCCTGAAGGCGCTCGGCAAACAGGCGCAGGCATTGCCAGCCGCGCTCCATAGCTTCAGCAGAAAGGGCGTTCTCACTGTTCAGGCCAGCGGCCAGACGCACCTTGCGTTTAATTCGCGTGAGCGTCTGGATGCTTCCCGCCACCTCGCGCACCACCAGCATATGAAAACTATTCGAGCCTAAATCAATTGCGGCGTACAGCGAGGAGGTGCTTAGCATGTTTTTTAACCCGAACGACGACGGTTACGCGGGGCGCCAGCCCGACGCGGGCCATTGCCTGGGCGCGAGCGCGTCAGACGCAGCGGCTTCGGCAGATTGTTCATCAGCGCATCCGGATTGTATTTGCTGACTGGAATGGAGTGACCGATGTAGGTTTCGATCGCCGGCAGGTTCAGCGCGTACTCTTCACACGCCAGGCTGATGGAGTGGCCACTTGCGCCTGCACGACCGGTTCGGCCAATGCGGTGGACGTAATCTTCGCAATCGTCCGGCAAATCGTAGTTAAATACGTGGGTTACTGCGGGAATATGCAGCCCGCGTGCGGCAACATCGGTAGCGACAAGAATATCCAGATCGCCGCGGGTGAACTCGTCGAGAATGCGCAGGCGTTTTTTCTGCGCCACGTCGCCCGTCAGCAGGCCCACGCGATGACCATCGGCGGCCAGATGGCCCCAGATGTCTTCACAGCGGTGTTTAGTGTTAGCGAAAACAATGGCGCGATCCGGCCATTCTTCTTCAATTAATGTTTGCAGAAGGCGCATCTTCTCTTCGTTAGACGGATAGAAAAGCTCTTCTTTAATACGGTGGCCGGTTTTTTGTTCCGGCTCGACTTCCACGTATTCGGCGTTGTTCATTTGTTCGAACGCCAGTTCACGCACGCGGTAGGAAAGGGTTGCGGAGAACAGCATGTTCAGACGCTGTGTGGCTGGCGGCATGCGGCGGAACAGCCAGCGGATATCTTTAATAAAGCCCAGATCGTACATGCGATCGGCTTCGTCGAGGACAACGACCTGAATCGCGCCCAGGTTAATGTGATTCTGTTTTGCGTAGTCGATCAGACGGCCTGTGGTGCCGATAAGAATATCGACGCCGCTTTCCAGCACTTTCAGCTGCTTGTCATAGCCGTCGCCGCCGTAGGCGAGACCCAGCTTCAGACCTGTGGTCTGCGCCAACGGCTCGGCATCGGCGTGGATCTGCACGGCTAACTCACGCGTCGGCGCCATGATTAAGGCGCGCGGCTGGTTCACCTTGCGATCGTCAATCGCGGGATGAGAGAGAAGATAATGAAACGTTGACGTCAGGAACGCCATCGTTTTGCCAGTACCGGTTTGCGCCTGCCCTGCAACATCGCGACCGGCCAGCGTAAGCGGCAGCGCGAGGGCCTGAATGGGCGTGCAGTTATGAAACCCTTTATTTTCAAGGGCTTCGATCACCTTTGGGTGCAGGGCGAAGTCGGAAAACTTCTGTTCTGTTAAATGTGTTTTGCTCATAGTGTGGTAGAATATCAGCTTACTATTGCTTTACGAAAGCGTATCCGGTGAAATAAAGTCAACCTTTAGTTGGTTAATGCGACATCAACACGTCGTTGATGAAGGCAAAACCAACGTACCAGGCTTATTCCTGTGGAGTTAATATGAGCGATAAAATTATTCACCTGACTGACGACAGTTTTGACACGGATGTACTCAAAGCGGACGGGGCCATCCTCGTCGATTTCTGGGCAGAGTGGTGCGGACCGTGCAAAATGATCGCCCCGATTCTGGATGAGATCGCTGACGAATATCAGGGCAAACTGACGGTTGCTAAACTGAACATTGACCAGAACCCAGGCACCGCGCCGAAGTATGGTATCCGTGGCATCCCGACTCTGCTGCTGTTCAAAAACGGTGAAGTTGCAGCGACCAAAGTGGGCGCACTGTCCAAAGGTCAGCTGAAAGAATTCCTCGACGCGAATATCGCGTAAGAGGATACCTCAGCTCGGGCGCCCTTAATCCTAAATGATTCGGATGACTGGACGCCCGGCGTGAGTCGTGCTAAGTTAGTGTTGACTTCGTATTAAACATACCTTATTAAGTTTGAATCTTGCTATTTCCACAACGTCTCAGTTTCACCCGAGATGTGGACAGATTCCTGGCTTATCATTCATTCCGTCTTGTCGTTTCAGTTCTGCGTACTTTCCTGTGACCAGACAGCGAACAGACATGAGTTGATGGCCGTAAACAGGCATGGATGACCCTGCCATACCATTCACAACATTAAGTTCGAGATTTACCCCAAGTTTAAGAACTCACACCATTATGAATCTTACCGAATTAAAGAATACGCCGGTTTCTGAGCTGATCACTCTCGGCGAAAATATGGGGCTGGAAAACCTGGCTCGTATGCGTAAGCAGGACATTATTTTTGCCATCCTGAAGCAGCACGCAAAGAGTGGCGAAGATATCTTTGGTGACGGTGTGCTGGAGATATTGCAGGATGGATTTGGTTTCCTCCGCTCTGCAGACAGCTCCTACCTCGCCGGTCCTGATGACATCTACGTTTCCCCCAGCCAAATCCGCCGTTTCAACCTCCGCACTGGTGATACCATCTCTGGTAAGATTCGCCCGCCGAAAGAAGGCGAACGCTACTTTGCGCTGTTGAAAGTTAACGAAGTTAACTATGACAAACCGGAAAACGCCCGCAATAAAATCCTTTTCGAAAACTTAACGCCGCTGCATGCCAACTCTCGTCTGCGCATGGAACGGGGTAACGGTTCGACTGAAGACTTAACGGCGCGCGTGTTGGATCTGGCTTCGCCAATCGGTCGCGGTCAGCGTGGCTTGATTGTGGCGCCGCCGAAAGCGGGTAAAACCATGCTGCTGCAAAATATTGCGCAGAGCATTGCCTACAACCACCCAGACTGCGTGCTGATGGTATTGCTGATCGACGAACGTCCGGAAGAAGTGACCGAGATGCAGCGTCTGGTGAAAGGTGAAGTGGTTGCGTCGACTTTTGACGAACCGGCATCCCGTCACGTTCAGGTCGCCGAAATGGTGATCGAAAAAGCGAAGCGCCTGGTTGAACATAAGAAAGACGTTATCATTCTGCTCGACTCCATCACCCGTCTGGCGCGTGCCTACAACACCGTGGTACCGGCTTCCGGTAAAGTGTTGACCGGTGGCGTGGATGCCAACGCCCTGCATCGTCCGAAGCGTTTCTTCGGGGCGGCGCGTAACGTGGAAGAGGGCGGCAGCCTGACCATCATTGCGACCGCGCTTATCGATACCGGCTCCAAAATGGATGAAGTTATCTATGAGGAGTTTAAAGGCACCGGTAACATGGAACTGCACCTCTCCCGTAAGATCGCGGAAAAACGCGTCTTCCCGGCTATCGACTACAACCGTTCCGGTACCCGTAAAGAAGAGTTGCTTACCACCCAGGAAGAGCTGCAGAAGATGTGGATCCTGCGTAAAATCATTCACCCAATGGGCGAAATCGACGCAATGGAGTTCCTCATCAATAAGCTGGCGATGACCAAGACCAACGATGATTTCTTCGACATGATGAAGCGTTCGTAAGAGTACGACCAGCCAAAAACGCCACGTTTTTACGTGGCGTTTTGCTTTTATGCCTGTAATCTTAACAACGTCTTAATAAGATGTTGCGTAAACACACTCCGCTGCACCGCGTTTTGCCTGGTAAATACGAAATGTGGTTAAAAATAATACAAAACAGACGCTTCGGAATGGAGTTTCCCTTCTGAATACAGGTCTTCGTGGTTATACTTCTGCTAATAATTTTCTCTGAGAGCACGCATTGTGAATTTACTGACAGTCAGTACTGATCTCATCAGTATTTTTTTATTCACGACACTGTTTCTGTTTTTTGCGCGCAAGGTAGCAAAAAAGATCGGTTTAGTGGATAAACCCAACTTCCGCAAACGCCACCAGGGATTGATACCGTTGGTTGGGGGCATTTCAGTTTATGCGGGGATCTGTTTCACGTTCGGCATTGCTGATTATTATATTCCCCATGCTGCTCTTTATCTTGCCTGTGCGGGCGTGCTGGTTTTTATCGGCGCGCTCGACGATCGCTTTGATATCAGCGTAAAAATACGCGCTACCGTACAGGCCGCTATCGGCGTCGTTATGATGGTGGTCGGTAAACTCTACCTCAGCAGTCTCGGCTACATTTTTGGGCCGTGGGAAATGGTGCTCGGTCCTTTCGGTTATTTCCTCACCCTTTTCGCCGTCTGGGCGGCCATCAACGCCTTTAATATGGTTGATGGCATCGACGGTCTGTTAGGTGGGCTTTCCAGCGTCTCCTTTGGGGCGATGGGGCTTATCCTCTGGTTTGACGGACAGACAAGCCTTGCCATCTGGTGCTTTGCGATGATAGCCGCCATCCTGCCGTATATCCTGTTGAACCTGGGCGCGCTGGGTCGACGCTACAAGGTTTTTATGGGGGACGCTGGCAGTACGCTGATAGGCTTTACCGTCATCTGGATCCTGTTAGAAACCACGCAAGGACAAACCCATCCTATTAGCCCGGTTACCGCGCTGTGGATCATCGCCATTCCGCTGATGGACATGGTGGCCATTATGTATCGCCGCCTGCGCAAAGGAATGAGCCCGTTCTCGCCTGACCGTCAGCACATTCATCATTTGATCATGCGCGCAGGGTTTACTTCCCGCCAGGCGTTTGTCCTCATTACCCTGGCCGCTGCCATCCTCGCCTCTATTGGCGTGCTTGCGGAATACTCTCAAATTGTGCCTGAGTGGGTTATGTTGGTGCTCTTTTTGCTAGCATTCTTCCTCTACGGTTACTGCATTAAGCGTGCCTGGAAAGTGGCGAGATTCATCAAACGCTTAAAGCGCAGACTGCGCAGAAACCGAGATAATAAGCCAAATTTAATCAAGTAAATCGAGGGTGCGATGACTCAACCATTACCGGGGGCACACGCCGTGAGCGCTGAAAATGAACTGGATATTCGTGGGTTGTTTCGTACCTTATGGGCCGGGAAGGTATGGATTGTCGGTGTCGCACTGTTGTTCGCGCTGCTCGCGTTAGCGTATACCTTCTTTGCCCGCCAGGAGTGGAGCGCGACCGCCATTTCCGATCGTCCTACGGTGAACATGCTGGGAGGCTACTATTCCCAGCAGCAGTTTCTGCGTAATCTGGATGTCAAAGTCAGCAATACGCCAGCCGACCAACCTTCGGTGATGGATGAAGCCTACAAAGAGTTCGTGATGCAGTTGGCCTCCTGGGATACTCGTCGCGATTTTTGGCTGCAAACCGACTATTACAAGCAACGGATGGTGGGTAACAGCAAGGCCGATGCCGCGATGCTGGATGAGCTGATCAACAATATTCAGTTTATCCCCGGTGATTTCACTCGTGCTGTTAACGACAGCGTCAAGCTGATTGCCGAAACCGCACCTGACGCCAACAATCTGTTGCGCCAGTATGTCGCCTTCTCGAGCCAGCGCGCGGCAAGCCATCTGAATGACGAGCTGAAAGGCGCATGGGCGGCGCGGACCGTGCAAATGAAAGCGCAGGTTAAACGCCAGGAAGAGGTGGCAAAAGCCATTTTCTCCCGCCGCGTAAGCAGTATCGAACAGGCGCTGAAAATCGCCGAGCAGCACAATATTTCTCGCACGCAGACAGACGTTCCGCCGGATGAATTGCCGGAGTCGGAACTGTTTTTATTGGGACGTCCGATGCTCCAGGCTCGCCTCGAAAATTTACAGGCCGTTGGTCCCACCTTCGATCTGGACTACTTCCAGAACCGGGCCATGCTAAATACATTGAACGTGGGGCCAACCCTGGACCCGCGTTTTCAGACCTATCGCTATTTGCGGACGCCGGAAGAACCGGTAAAACGCGATAGCCCGCGCCGTGCCTTCCTGATGGTGATGTGGGGCATCGTGGGGGGGCTTATCGGCGCTGGTGTTGCGTTAACCCGCCGCCGCACGATCTAGCACGACTGCCGCAGTGAGGGGCTGGGCCCTCACTGACTATTCGAAGAGAATCGATGTGAAAGTACTGACTGTATTTGGCACGCGACCGGAAGCCATCAAAATGGCGCCTTTGGTTCATGCGCTGGCAAAGGATCCTGATTTCGAAGCGAGAGTTTGCGTCACCGCGCAACACCGGGAGATGCTCGATCAGGTTTTGAACCTCTTTTCTATTGTTCCTGACTACGATCTTAATATTATGCAACCGGGGCAGGGGCTGACAGAAATAACCTGTCGAATTCTGGAAGGGCTGAAGCCTATCCTGTCTGATTTCAAGCCTGATGTGGTACTGGTACATGGCGATACCACCACCACTATCGCCACCAGTCTTGCGGCATTTTATCAACGCATCCCTGTCGGGCATGTGGAAGCCGGGCTTCGCACTGGCGATCTGTTTTCGCCGTGGCCGGAGGAGGCAAACCGGACGTTGACCGGCCATCTGGCGATGTACCATTTCGCGCCGACTGAAAACTCACGGCAAAACCTGCTGCGTGAAAATATCGCAGACAGCCGCATCTTTGTTACCGGCAATACGGTGATCGATGCGCTTATTTGGGTGCGTGACCGCGTCCTGGCCAGCGATAAGCTGCGCTCAGCGCTGGCCGAACGCTACCCTTTCCTGTGCGAAGATAAAAAGCTGATTCTGGTGACGGGGCATCGACGTGAAAGTTTTGGCCGTGGTTTTGAGCAGATTTGCCATGCGCTGGCGGATATTGCCGCCGCCAACCAGGACGTGCAAATTGTCTATCCGGTTCATCTGAACCCTAACGTCAGTGAGCCGGTCAACCGTATTCTCGGTCACGTTGAAAACGTGATGCTGATTGAACCGCAGGACTATTTACCTTTTGTCTGGCTGATGAATCACGCCTGGCTGATCCTCACCGACTCCGGAGGGATTCAGGAAGAAGCGCCGTCGCTGGGCAAACCGGTACTGGTGATGCGTGAAACGACCGAACGCCCTGAAGCCGTGACGGCGGGGACGGTGCGCCTGGTGGGCACTGACTCCCGGCGCATTGTTGCGGAAGTCACGCGCTTGCTGCATGACGAAAATGAATATCAGACCATGAGTCGCGCCCATAACCCTTACGGTGACGGGCAGGCCTGTGGCCGAATTTTAGACGCTTTAAAAAACAGTCGGGTATCGCTATGAGTTTTTCTACCATTTCTGTTATTGGTCTGGGATATATCGGTTTGCCAACGGCGGCTGCCTTCGCGTCGCGCCAAAAGCAGGTCATTGGTGTGGACGTTAACCCGCACGCGGTAGATACCATCAACCGCGGTGAAATTCATATCGTTGAGCCGGATCTGGGCAAGGTGGTAAAAACGGCGGTTGAGGGCGGATTTTTGCGCGCCACCACTACGCCGGTTGACGCTGACGCATACCTGATCGCCGTTCCCACACCGTTTAAAGGCGATCACGAACCCGATATGGCCTATGTCGAAGCCGCAGCGAAATCCGTGGCGCCGGTACTGAAAAAAGGGGCGCTGGTGATCCTTGAGTCTACCTCGCCAGTCGGTGCGACAGAGCAAATGGCTGCCTGGTTGGCGGCGATGCGCCCGGATCTCACTTTCCCGCAGCAGGCCGGAGAGCAGGCTGACGTCAATGTGGCCTATTGTCCTGAACGCGTACTGCCGGGTCAGGTGATGGTCGAACTGATTAAGAATGACCGCGTGATTGGCGGTATGACGCCGGTATGCTCGGCGCGCGCCAGCGAACTGTACAAGATCTTCCTTGAAGGTGAGTGCGTGGTGACGAACGCCCGCACAGCGGAAATGTGTAAGCTCACGGAAAACAGTTTCCGCGATGTCAATATTGCTTTTGCGAATGAGCTGTCGTTGATCTGCGCCGATCAGGGGATTAACGTCTGGGAACTGATCCAACTGGCGAATCGCCATCCTCGGGTCAATATACTCCAGCCCGGACCGGGCGTTGGCGGGCACTGCATCGCCGTTGATCCGTGGTTTATCGTGGCGCAAAACCCGCAGCAGTCGCGTCTGATTCGTACCGCGCGTGAAGTCAACGACGGTAAGCCGCACTGGGTTGTTGACCAGGTGAAAGCCGTCGTGGCGGATTGCCTGGCTGTGACCGATAAGCGCGCCAGCGAAGTGAAAATTGCCTGCTTTGGGCTGGCTTTCAAACCGAATATCGACGATCTCCGCGAAAGCCCGGCAATGGAAATTACGCAGCATATCGCCCAATGGCACAGCGGTGAAACGCTGGCGGTGGAGCCGAATATCCATCAGTTACCGAAAAAGCTGGATGGCCTGTGCGCGCTGGCGACGCTGGACGATGCGCTGGCAACCGCCGACGTGCTGGTGATGCTGGTCGATCATAATGAGTTTAAAGCGATGCGCGGTGACGCGGTTCGTCAGCAATATATCGTTGATACCAAAGGGGTCTGGCGGTGAGGATCCGCGCCAGTATTGAGTCGTTAAGCTGGGAAAACGCTTTCTTTGGCGTGAACAGCGCCATTGTGCGCATTAACCCTGCGGCGTCGCCTTTAACGGTGGCAGCGCTGCAGCGATGGTCACGTGTGCAGGCGAAAATTCCGGCGGCGAATACGGTTGAGCTGGATGCGCTGCAACAACTGGGTTTTTCCCTTGTCGAGGGCGAAGTCGATTTAGCGCTGCCCGTGACGGCAGAATGCGCGCAGAATGGCGCGGAAATTGCACAGTTGGCAGACATTCCTGCGCTGCGCGACCATGCCGCTGTCGCCTTCGCACAAAGCCGCTTTCGCGCGCCGTGGTATGCGCCAGACGCCAGCGCGCGCTTCTATGCGCAGTGGATAGAAAACGCGGTGCGCGGCACGTTTGATAGCCAGTGTCTGGTTCTGCGGGCGGCGAACGGCGATATCCGCGGCTATGTTTCGCTGCGAGAACTGAATGACAGCGAGGCGCGCATCGGCTTACTGGCCGGCCGTGGCGCAGGCGCTGAGCTGGTGCAGGCGGCGCTCGGCTGGGCGCGGGCGCATGGCAAAACGACATTGCGGGTGGCGACCCAAATGGGCAACACCGCCGCGCTTAAACGTTATATACAAAGCGGTGCGAACGTGGAAAGCACTGCGTACTGGTTATACAGGTGACAACATGATTCCGTTTAACGCACCGCCGGTGGTGGGAAGCGAACTTGACTACATGCAGTCTGCGATGGGCAGCGGCAAACTGTGCGGCGACGGCGGTTTTACCCGGCGCTGTCAGCAGTGGCTGGAGCAGCGTTTTGGCAGCGCGAAAGTGTTGCTGACGCCGTCCTGCACCGCCTCTCTGGAAATGGCGGCGCTGCTGCTGGATATCCAGCCGGGCGATGAAGTGATCATGCCGAGCTATACCTTTGTATCGACGGCAAATGCCTTCGTGCTGCGCGGCGCGAAAATCATCTTTGTGGATATCCGCCCGGATACCATGAACATCGACGAAACGCGCATTGAAGCGGCGATCACCGATAAAACCCGGGCGATTGTGCCAGTTCATTATGCGGGCGTGGCCTGTGAGATGGACACTATCATGGCGCTGGCGGAAAAATATCATCTGTATGTGGTCGAAGATGCCGCGCAGGGTGTGATGTCGACGTACAAAGGCCGCGCGTTGGGAACAATCGGTCACATCGGCTGCTTTAGTTTCCACGAAACCAAAAATTACACCGCGGGCGGCGAAGGCGGCGCGACGCTGATTAACGATCGCAAACTGATCGAACGCGCGGAGATCATCCGTGAAAAGGGTACTAATCGCAGCCAGTTTTTCCGCGGTCAGGTGGATAAATATACCTGGCGCGATATCGGCTCCAGCTATCTGATGTCCGATCTCCAGGCCGCTTATCTGTGGGCGCAACTGGAAGCCGCAGATCGCATTAACCAACAGCGTCTGGCGTTGTGGCAAACCTATTATGACGCGCTACAGCCCCTGGCGCGTGCCGGGCGTATTGAACTGCCGTCTATTCCGGGCGACTGCAAACAGAACGCTCATATGTTCTATATCAAGCTGCGTAATATTGATGACCGGAGCGCGCTGATCAACTTCCTCAAAGAAGCGGAAATCCTGGCGGTGTTTCACTATATCCCGCTGCACGATTGCCCGGCAGGGGAGAAGTTTGGTGAATTCCACGGCGAAGATCGCTATACCACCAAAGAGAGTGAACGCCTGCTGCGCCTGCCGCTGTTCTATAACCTGTCGGCAGTGAATCAACGCACGGTGATTACCACATTGCTGAATTATTTCGCCTGATATGTCGCTTGCGAAAGCGTCCCTGTGGACGGCGGCCAGTACGCTGGTCAAAATTGGCGCCGGGTTACTGGTTGTTAAACTGTTGGCGGTGACATTCGGCCCGGCGGGCGTCGGGCAGGCGGGAAACTTCCGCCAGATGGTCACCGTACTCGGCGTGCTGGCGGGCGCCGGGATTTTTAACGGCGTCACTAAATACGTTGCGCAGACGCACGACAACCCGGCGCAGTTGCGAAAAGTCGTCGGTACCTCTTCAGCGATGGTGCTCGGATTTTCCACGCTGCTGGCGCTGGTGTTCCTGGTGGCGGCTGTGCCGATAAGTCAGGGGTTATTCGGTCATACTCAGTATCAGGGCCTGGTACGTTTAGTGGCGCTGGTGCAGATGGGTATCGCCTGGGCTAACCTGCTGCTGGCGTTGATGAAGGGCTTTCGCGATGCAGCCGGAAACGCGCTGTCATTGATTGTCGGCAGCCTGGTGGGGGTCGTCGCCTATTACGGCTGCTACCGGGTAGGCGGTTATGAAGGCGCGCTGCTTGGCCTGGCGCTGGTGCCCGCGCTGGTGGTCATTCCGGCGGCTGTGATACTGATGAAGCGGGGGACGATCCCGCTGCGCTACCTGAAGCCGTCCTGGGATAACGGACTGGCGGGTCAGCTCAGCAAATTCACCCTGATGGCGCTAATCACTTCCGTCACGCTGCCGGTGGCTTATGTCATGATGCGAAACCTGCTGGCGGCGCACTACAGTTGGAATGACGTTGGCATCTGGCAGGGCGTGAGCAGCATTTCCGACGCTTATCTACAATTTATTACCGCCTCGTTCAGCGTCTGGCTGCTGCCCACGCTGTCGCGACTGACCGAGAAACGCGATATTACGCGGGAAGTGATCAGGTCGCTGAAGTTTGTGCTGCCAGCGGTGGCGGCGGCAAGTTTTACCGTCTGGTTGCTTCGCGATGTTGCTATCTGGCTGCTTTTCTCTGACAAGTTCAGCGCCATGCGCGATCTGTTTGCCTGGCAACTGGTCGGGGATGTGCTGAAAGTCGGCGCATATGTATTTGGCTATTTGGTGATCGCGAAAGCGTCGCTGCGGTTTTACATACTGGCTGAAATCAGCCAGTTCATTTTACTGACGGCATTTGCGCACTGGCTGATCCCGACGCACGGCGCGCTGGGTGCGGCGCAGGCGTATATGGCCACCTATGTCGTCTATTTTTCACTCTGTTGTGGCGTATTTTTACTCTGGCGTAGGCGGGCATGACTGTACTGATTCACGTACTGGGATCGGATATCCCTCACCATAATCAAACCGTGCTGCGGTTTTTTAACGACGCGCTGGCGCAAACCAGCGAGCATGCCCGTCTCTTTATGGTTGCCGGTCAGGACACCGGACTGACGGAAAGTTGTCCGTCGCTCTCCCTTTCGTTTTACAACGGTAAAAAATCGCTGGCCGAGGCGGTTATCGCGAAAGCCAAAGCGAACCGCCAGCAGCGGTTCTTTTTTCACGGGCAGTTCAATACCGCGCTATGGCTGGCGCTGCTCAGCGGCGGCATTAAGCCCGGTCAGTTTTACTGGCATATCTGGGGAGCGGATCTGTACGAAGTGTCCGGCGGTCTGAAATTTAAGCTGTTCTATCCAGTTCGCCGTCTGGCGCAGAACCGCGTTGGCGGCGTATTTGCCACCCGTGGCGATCTGCGCTATTTCGCCGGGCTGCATCCACGCGTTCCTGGTGAACTGCTGTATTTCCCGACGCGAATGGATCCCGCGCTAAATAATATGGCGAACGATCGGCAACGTAGCGGGAAAATGACCGTTCTGGTGGGGAATTCCGGCGATCGCAGCAACGAACATATTGCCGCGCTGAAAGCGGTGCATCAGCAGTTTGGCGATACGGTCAACGTCATCGTCCCGATGGGGTATCCGGCCAATAACGACGCCTATATTGCTGAAGTGAAACAGGCCGGTCTGGCGCTGTTCCGCGCGGAAAATTTGCAAGTGCTTGAGGAAAAACTGGCATTCGACGCCTATCTGACGCTGCTTCGCCAGTGCGACCTCGGCTACTTTATTTTTGCCCGTCAGCAGGGGATTGGTACGCTGTGCCTGCTTATCCAGGCCGGGGTGCCGTGCGTGCTGAACCGCGAAAACCCGTTCTGGCAGGATATGGTGGAACAGCAACTGCCGGTACTGTTTACCAGCGATGCGCTGAATGAACAGGTGGTGCGAGAAGCGCAGCGCCAGCTGGCATCGGTTGATAAAAACGCGATCACTTTCTTTAGCCCGAACTACCTGCAACCCTGGCACAAGGCGATCAGAATCGCCGCAGGAGAGGCCGTATGAGCCTGATGCAGTTCAGTGGGCTGTTCGCCGTCTGGCTACTGGCGACGTTGTTCATTGCCACGTTGACCTGGTTCGAATTTCGCCGCGTGCGCTTTAACTTCAACGTCTTTTTCTCGCTGCTGTTTCTGCTGACCTTCTTTTTCGGTTTTCCACTGACCAGTGTGCTGGTGTTCCGCTTTGATGTGGGCGTCGCGCCGCCGGAAATTTTGTTACAGGCCTTGTTGTCCGCCGCCTGTTTTTATGCGGTCTATTATGTGACCTATAAGACCCGCTTGCGTAAACGGGCAGCAGACGTACCGCGCAAACCGCTGTTTACCATGAACCGCGTGGAAACCCATTTAACGTGGGTGATTCTGATGGGCATCGCGCTGGTGAGCGTTGGCGTTTTCTTTATGCACAACGGTTTCCTGTTGTTCCGTCTGCATTCCTACAGCCAGATTTTTTCCAGCGAAGTTTCCGGCGTGGCGTTAAAGCGCTTCTTTTACTTTTTCATTCCGGCGATGCTGGTGGTTTATTTCCTGCGTCAGGACAGCAAAGCCTGGTTGTTCTTTCTGTTCAGTACCGTCGCGTTTGGACTACTGACCTATATGATCGTTGGCGGCACCCGCGCCAATATCATCATCGCTTTCGCTATTTTCCTGTTCATTGGCATCATTCGCGGCTGGATTTCATTGTGGATGCTGGCGGCGGCGGGCGTGCTGGGGATTGTCGGCATGTTCTGGCTGGCGCTAAAACGCTATGGGCTGAACGTCAGCGGCGATGAGGCGTTTTACACTTTCCTTTATCTGACCCGCGATACCTTTTCACCGTGGGAAAACCTGGCGCTGCTGCTGCAAAATTACGACAAAATCGAATTTCAGGGGCTGGCGCCCATTGTCCGCGACTTTTACGTGTTCATCCCTTCCTGGCTGTGGCCAGGGCGTCCCGGCATGGTGCTGAACGCCGCTAACTATTTTACCTGGGAAGTGCTGAACAACCACTCCGGATTGGCAATCTCTCCAACGTTAATTGGTTCGCTGGTGGTGATGGGCGGCGCGCTGTTTATCCCGCTGGGGGCGATCGTGGTGGGCCTGATCATCAAATGGTTTGACTGGCTGTATGAGTTGGGTAACCGCGAGACGAATCGCTATAAGGCGGCCATTCTGCACAGTTTCTGCTTTGGCGCGATATTCAACATGATCGTGCTGGCGCGTGAGGGGCTGGACTCGTTTGTCTCTCGCGTGGTGTTTTTCATGGTGGTTTTTGGCGCCAGTCTGCTGATCGCTAAACTCCTGTTCTGGCTGTTCGACAGCGCCGGACTGATCCATAAACGTATAAAAACCCTGCCGCGAAAACAGGTTGAAGGATAGCAATGACTGAGAAAACAACGGCGCCGCTCTATGCGCTGCGCGGGCTTCAGCTAATAGGCTGGCGCAACATGCAACATGCGCTGGATTACCTTTATGCTGGCGGTAAGTTGAAGCAGGGCACCCTGGTGGCGATCAACGCCGAAAAAGTGCTGACGGCGGAAGATAATCCTGAAGTCAGGGCGTTGATTAACGCGGCAGAATACAAATATGCCGATGGGATCAGCGTTGTGCGTTCGATTCGCAAAAAATTTCCGGAAGCAGAGGTGTCACGCGTAGCGGGAGCCGATCTGTGGGAAGAATTGATGGCGCGCGCTGGGCAGGAAGGTACGCCAGTATTTCTGGTGGGTGGAAAGGCTGACGTGTTAGCGCAAACCGAAGCGAAACTGCGCGCGCAGTGGAACGTTAATGTTGTGGGTCGCCAGGACGGTTATTTTACCCCAGAGCAGCGGCAGGCGCTGTTTGCGCGTATTCACGCCAGCGGTGCGCAGATCGTCACCGTGGCGATGGGATCGCCGAAACAGGAAATCTTCATGCGTGATTGCCGTCAGGTGCATCCTCAGGCCCTGTATATGGGGGTGGGCGGGACCTACGACGTGTTTACCGGGCACGTCAAGCGCGCGCCGAAAGTGTGGCAAAACCTGGGGCTGGAGTGGCTTTATCGTCTGCTGTCTCAACCGAGCCGCATTACCCGTCAGCTTCGCTTGTTGCGCTATCTGCGCTGGCACTATACCGGCGATCTTTGATCTCCCTTTCCTTGCAGGCAGCGTATTCTGCTGACAACGCTGCCTTTCATCCCTGCATCCGTTCCTTTTTTACACAAATCATGCATTTTTTTAATGCTTCATTTGCCATTTTGCCAAATTTGCGAAACCATGCGCCCCCATCGATGTACCCATAACAATAACCGGTAAAGCTGGATGGTAAGCAAACACGACAAGAGGATGTATGGCAGAGAATAAAGCAGAGCTACAGCGTGGGCTGGAGGCTCGTCATATCGAATTAATTGCCCTCGGGGGCACCATTGGCGTTGGTCTGTTCATGGGGGCCGCCAGCACGCTGAAATGGGCGGGGCCGTCGGTTTTATTAGCGTATATCATCGCCGGCCTGTTCGTCTTTTTCATTATGCGCTCAATGGGCGAGATGCTGTTCCTGGAACCGGTGACCGGTTCGTTCGCCGTTTACGCGCACCGCTACATGAGCCCGTTTTTCGGCTACCTTACCGCCTGGTCATACTGGTTTATGTGGATGGCTGTGGGGATCTCAGAAATTACCGCCATTGGTGTTTACGTGCAGTTCTGGTTCCCGGAGATGGCGCAGTGGATACCTGCGCTTATCGCCGTCGGGCTGGTGGCGCTGGCCAACCTTGCGGCCGTGCGTTTGTATGGCGAAATCGAGTTCTGGTTCGCGATGATCAAAGTCACCACTATTATCGTGATGATTGTTATCGGGCTGGGGGTGATTTTCTTCGGCTTTGGCAACGGCGGTCAGGCGATTGGCTTTGGTAACCTGACTGAGCACGGCGGCTTTTTTGCCGGTGGGTGGAAAGGCTTCCTTACCGCGCTATGTATTGTGGTCGCGTCGTATCAGGGCGTGGAGCTCATCGGTATTACCGCCGGTGAAGCGAAGAATCCGCAAGTTACTCTGCGCAGCGCGGTCGGTAAAGTGCTATGGCGAATCCTGATTTTTTACGTGGGCGCGATTTTCGTTATCGTCACGATTTTCCCGTGGAATGAAATCGGGAGCAATGGCAGCCCGTTCGTGCTGACCTTTGCCAAAATCGGCATTACCGCCGCTGCGGGTATTATTAATTTTGTGGTGCTGACGGCAGCGCTGTCTGGCTGTAACAGCGGAATGTACAGCTGCGGGAGGATGCTTTACGCGCTGGCAAAGAACCGTCAGTTGCCTGCGGCGATGGCGAAAGTCTCGCGTCATGGCGTACCGGTAGCCGGGGTGGCGCTGTCGATTCTGATTCTGCTGGTTGGCTCCTGCCTGAACTACATCATTCCTAATCCGCAACGGGTGTTTGTGTATGTCTACAGCGCCAGCGTGCTGCCGGGGATGGTGCCATGGTTTGTGATTCTGATTAGCCAGCTGCGTTTTCGTCGGGCACATAAAGAGGCGATCGCCTCGCATCCGTTCCGCTCCATGTTATTCCCGTGGGCAAACTGGATAACAATGGCTTTCCTGGTGTGCGTGCTGATTGGCATGTACATTAACGAAGAGACGCGTATGTCGCTGTTTGTCGGCATTCTGTTCTTGCTTGGCGTGACGCTCGTTTATAAGGTTTTTGGCCTTAACCGCCACGGTATCGCGCAGAAAACGCAGGAATAACGGACAAAACGCGCAAAGCGTAACCAAACGCGCATTTTATTTAAAAAGGCACTAGACAGCGGGGTGTGAAGTCCGTATTATCCACCCCCGCAACGGCGCTAAGCGCCCGTAGCTCAGCTGGATAGAGCGCTGCCCTCCGGAGGCAGAGGTCTCAGGTTCGAATCCTGTCGGGCGCACCATTCACCCGGTGCTGGAGCTGCGGTGGTCTCGATACCGCGTAATACAGATTTGCAGTGGTGGCTATAGCTCAGTTGGTAGAGCCCTGGATTGTGATTCCAGTTGTCGTGGGTTCGAATCCCATTAGCCACCCCATTATTAAAAGTTGTGAAATGCGAAGGTGGCGGAATTGGTAGACGCGCTAGCTT
>NZ_LNHZ01000004.1:0-1108 GCF_001463265.1 Citrobacter sp. 50677481 | reverse complement strand
CATGCCGATGGATATTGTTGAGAGGCTGCATCCGCGTCCGTGGCCGTTCACTGATAAACGGGTGCGTGAGGAACGCGCAGTGGAATGGCGGCTGGTGGGAGAGGCGTAAGTCTCCGGCTTAAACCCGGGAAGGTTTTCCCGGGTATTTCAGGGAAGGATAAAAGACAATGTCATTACCGAGACGAATATACTGTTCAGCAGGCGTATTGCTGACCTGCCTGTTGCTCGCGGCCTGCGATCAGACAGCAGTCGCTCCGGCCAGCCATAAACCCGCCGTGGACCCGTTACCGACGATCAATACCCGGCTGGCGTTCACCTGCAAACATGAAAATATTCCGCAGCCTTCTGTGGAGAGTGAGGTGTTATTTAAGTACGCGCGCTGGCTGCAGAAGAATAACCAGTTAAAGGAAGACGCAAAAGTCGATGCAGAAATTGAACGGCTTTACCGTATAGCGGCAGAAAACGGGCACTATAAGGCTAATATTAATCTACAAAACGGTGCGATGCGGGGGCATTTTCATCTCAGCGGTGCTGAGCGTCTGCGGATGAGCCAGGCGCTAATCGATGCCGGTGTGGCTTCAGGTTATTACTTTGTCGCGGTTTATCTGCAGCACGGCGCTGCGGGATTGCAGCAGGATGATGAGTTGGCGCTGCGTTATTACCGCAAGGCCGCAGATGAGGGGAATGCGCAGGCTCAGGCATACGTTGGTGATAAATTAGCTCCTGTTGATATAGCCCCTGACGTATCAAGGACGATGTTCCGATGTTCTGCAGAGCAAGGTAACGGGCAAGCCGCTATTGCGTTAGGAATAAATCTTAAGAATCGGAAGCAATATCAAGATGCGATCGAAATTTTTCAATTGGGAGTTGCAGCGGGCGATAATTCTGCAGCTAACAGGCTCAGCAAGGCATTTTTAGGGCTAGATTCGGATTCATCCATCTATTACATGGGATTGGAAAAGGATGAAGAGCGAGCACTCCGCTATGAAAAAATCTGGAAAATCCTGTCTGATTATTCCTACGCCAGTCCAACTGTCCCGGAAATCAACGACATCGTTCCGTTGCCACCGGCGCCGCTGCCAGCCTGGGACGGTAAACTAAAATGGCT
>NZ_LNHZ01000003.1:0-214 GCF_001463265.1 Citrobacter sp. 50677481 | reverse complement strand
CGGGGATGCCGGTTCGAATCCTGCACGACCCACCAGTTTTAACGTCGAACTCAGATGTTAAACGTGAAGGATAACGTTGCGACAGCAACGGCGCCGTAGGGCGAGGCGAAGCCAAAACATCCTGCACGATAACCCATGTTGAATGGGTCCGAGTCAAAATCTTCAGGCGACACCCTAAAGGGTCGTTAGCTCAGTTGGTAGAGCAGTTGACTTT